>CBDUKY010000141.1:0-7577 GCA_965367925.1 uncultured Pseudomonadales bacterium
ACTTTTGTTGCCCGACCTTTTGGTTCACGCTCGAAAGTTTCCTTTTCTCCTTCAATACCATCTTCGCTCTCACCGAGGCCCTGCTCACCATCATCCCCTTCCCCCCGGTTACCAGACTCGCCGTCTTCACCTTCCTCGCCTTCTTCTCCCTTCTCGCCTTCCTCGCCGGATTCACCTGAATCACCTGAATCACCTGAATCACCTGAATCATCGGATTCACCAGTTTCATCGCTCTGATCACTTAAAGCATTCTCTTCCGCGGCATCCTTTTGTCGATCGGAATTACTGTGTTCAGACAGCGCATCGGATGCGGGTTGTTCATCTGATTGATCTTTCGCCTGGCGATCCTCCTCCACCTGGTTCTGACGCTCAAGATAATAGGCTTCGATGAGTTGTCGCTGTTCAGCTTCATCGAGCCCCGGCAAATAGTTGGCCATAAAATGTTCAAGCAACTGCATATTTTCAGGCGGCTCGAATAAGCCATCGACCTCTCCAAGACCACTAAAAAAGTTATCAAAGGCCTTATCGAAGCGGTCGTAGTACTTTTCATCCTTGACCAGGGTCATGCGACTAAGGAAGTAAAAGTCTTCCAGGTTTGCAAACAGCAATCGCTGTTCGAACAATTGCAAACAGTCGAGCAGTTCACGGGTTGAGACTGGCACCCTGAACTCACGCAATCGTTCAAAAAACGCTAATAACAAACTAGATTCTCAAAGTTGAAGTGGAATGCCTTTACGGTAATTTTCAAGCCTTCGTTGCATGGTCGAGCGCTGCCGACTGTCGGCGGGTAACCCGGCAATGGTGGCTTCCAAGGTGGCTATCGCCTTGTCGAACTGACCACTGCGGGCATAGCCTGCTGCGAGAGAATCCCTTCGACTTGCTGTATCACCAATTTCGATTGCATTCAGGGCTAGTTCAATCGCAGCGTCACCATTACAAACCTTTTCTATTGGACAGCCCGCTAGAAGCCATGCAAGTCGATTCATTGCACCTGGTACACCCTGATCAGCAGCTAATTGATACCAGGTCGCTGCCTCAAGAAAATCCTGCTCGACTCCGTGGCCCCGGCGATAGAGATAGCCAAGGGCATTCTGAGCCTGACCATGACCTTGCACCGCAGCAATCTGGTAGTGGCGTACTGCAAGTTCTAGATTTTGTTTTACCCCACGGGCCTTTTCATAGGCGATACCCAGATAATAATTTGCCGAGGCAACGCCTGATGCAGCGGCTTGCTGGTAGAGTTGAAAGGCCTTTTTCTGATCCTGCTCCCCGGCCTCGCCACTGCTATAGAGATTTGCGAGTGGGACAAAGGCAAGACCGTAATTAGCCTTTGCAGCAGCACGGTAGAGTTCAAATGCTCTATGAGGATTTTTTTTAACACCAAGACCCTGCCTGTATAAATTTGCCAGGTTGACCTGACTTGCAGGGAAACCAAAGGCAACGGCACGTTCGTAATAGCTCGCCGCCGCTGCATAATCCTCATCTACCTGCTCATGTAACAGACCCAGGTGATTAAGGGTTAGTGCATGATCTGGATTAAGTGCAAGTGCTTGATTGAGATCCTGTCTGGCGAGCGCATAGGCTTTTAGCAAGCTATAGGCAATACCACGATTAGCATAGGCCACAACGACCTGCTCTGGCGTCAATTCACTGGTCAGAAGCTCCTGGCTAAGAATATCAATAACATCTCGATAGCGCCCTTCAGATGCAGCAACCTGGGCATCAGAAAAATCAGCCTGAGCCGACTCAGGGAGTGCGGTTAGCAAAGAAAAGCTGACCACAAAAAAGATGATTTGAAGAACATACAACATTGCTGACTAAAGCCCCAGACTACAGCCGACAAAGATACCATGTCGCGAAAAGTTAGTCCTGCTCGCTAACAGGGGCTAATTTTAGGCAGCGGATTGCTAGCGTTTCAACACCGAGCGTAGCTCACTCACTAGTTCCTTCAGCTTGTTCTGAATAGCCAGGGTATTTTTCGGCCCCATCCTTATCATTTGCTTCTGTGCTGGGCTCAAGGCTTCAAGACGTTTGTCCTCATATTCATACATGACAACGGGACGTACAAGGCGAATCGGCTCATCAATGACTGGCGTTTCTAGCAAGTATCTTCAAACCTGGCATTTGGATAGCCGAGCTCATCAAAGGCTTCTTGAAATAGCGGTTTTAGCAGCACGTAGAATTCAACGGCTCGCTTGGAATCGATGGATGTCAAAATGCTGGTGACCAGATTGTAACGGTCATAGGACGACTCATTCATAACAAAAACGTCGTCACTTACCCTCGTAACCGACATCTCGCCTCGTGGCGCCAGGGCCGCAGCAGGCTCTTTAGCAATGTTACCGTTGGCGACATTATCGACAAAGACGACAATCTTACGAATTAGCTCATCTGAACCCAACCAGCTATTTATACCTTCATGCCGTGTCAAACTAACGGCCCCATCACGAATCAACTGGTCGCTGTTGTCTAGTCGCGGCAGTACAAAGGTGGGTTCTGGGGTTTCTTCAACGATTGGCTGAGGTGTCTCCACTGGCACCTCAACCTCAGGTTCTGGAACTTTCACCACCTCAACCACGGGTTGTTCCGGTGCTATAACGGGAATATCGACCTGCTGACTGACAGTTACAGGTTCCGGCTCGCTACTGGTGAAGAAATAGGCGCCCGCGCCAACCAGTGCTAATCCAACAAGTATCAGGGCAATAAGTACGGGTTTATTTTCAGACATAGTTTGTAACCTTTTAGATGTCCCTATTGTCCTGCTTGAGAGGGACTCACTCAACCGCTACTAATCGGCTTCCACTAAACCTCCATCATGTGTAGCGATAATAACCATCGCGCCAGCGCTCAGTCGTTTGTTAATCGAGCCTTAACCAGCGTCTCAACTAGTAGTAGACCGACAGATGTACTTTCAGTTCCATAACCAATCACGCCATCCTCGTGGCCCAGCATTCGAAACAGACCCGTGGCTTGCTGAATCGCTTTCATCTCAAACAAGGTCGCTACCGCTATGCCCATGTCCGGTGTGCCGTAGGGCACGTCTGCAGGTGTGTGGGGCAAGTCTGCTAAATGCCAGATATCCGGGCTATGGACGTGAAAAACATACTTCGCTGCCGGATTGGCCTCGTAGATCGCGGCATGGGTCAATGATTCAGAAGATGGTCGGGTTTCTCCCTCAGAGCAGATACTATTTGTTGCAATATCCGCGCTATTGACCAGGGTATAGTCTGAAAGGGTCAGGCGTTGTTTTTCACCTGTCTGGGTGCCGGTAATAAGAAACTGGCCATTATCCAGCCGACAACTCATATTACCGAAGCCGTAGCCGTCGTAGCGATTTACATCAGCCCCAACCAGACCGATTTGCAAGAGAATAGTTCGCCATTCATTGAGCGCTGGTACCATTGCCTGACAAGCTGAATCTAGCGGTCTCGTTGTATGACTTAACGCAAACTTAATAACGCCTTCCGTTTCAGCCATCAGTCTGCACCTGATTCATCAAGCTTGTCAGACTTTCCTCACAAGGCTGGTCAACCACCCCCTGCTCTGTGATTAGCGCTGTGACCAGATGATGAGGTGTTATATCAAAGGCAGGATTAAATACCGCTACATCAGCTGGACTTACCAGTTGCCCTTGAATAGATCGCACCTCATCCGCAGCACGTTCTTCAATTGTGATCTCTACCCCCTGCTCCGTTGCCATATCGATGGTTGAGACAGGGCAGGCTACATAGAAAGGAATCTTGTAGTAATGGCACAAAATAGCGAGATTAAGGGTGCCGATTTTGTTTGCTACATCGCCATTGCGGGTAACCCTATCGGCACCAACAATAACAGCATCAACCTTACCTAACGACATAACATAGGCGGACATATTGTCACAAATCAATGTGTGACGAACACCTGCTTGACCAAGCTCAAAAGCCGTTAGCCTGGCACCTTGTAATAGTGGTCTGGTCTCATCTACAAATACATGGATATTAATACCTTGTTCTGCCGCAACATATATCGGAGCAAGCGCCGTACCCAGCTCAGAAACCGCTAGTGCGCCCGCATTACAATGGGTTAATAGGTTGGGTTTGTCTTTTATAAGCTCAAGGCCATGCTCGCCAATCTGGCGACAAGCATCAGCATCCTGTTGATGGATAAGCCTCGCTTCTTGCAGTAATCGCTGCCGAGATACTAGCCCATCAGCACTGATTGCCCGGGCAACTAACAGCATTCTATCAACAGCCCAGGCAAGATTAACCGCTGTTGGCCTTGCGCTTTTTAGATAGGTCCCGCGCTGTTCAAGCCCAGTTAGAGGAATTGTCTCTTCTAGATCGACAAGTAAGCCGTAAGCGGCGGCAATACCAATTGCAGGTGCACCTCGCACCCGCAACATGGCAATTGCTTCAAAAACGGATTCGATGCTATCGCAATCAAGATAGACAATTTCCCCTGGTAATCTGGTCTGATCTAACAAGGTCAGACCAGTGTCATCCCAGGCAACCGACTTGGGTAGCATCTCTTCCAGTTCTCTCACTCAGTTCTAACTTGCTCGTAGTTTAGCGACCATATCGAGACGATCTTGTGTGTCTACGAATGTAAATCCACCATTCATACGATCAATAAAATCACCGTATCGAGAAATCAGCGTATCAGCAATGGTGTCGGGCTCACCCATCACACCAAATACATTTAGCATCTCATCGGTGATTAGCTGACCCATTTCATCCCACTTGCCCTGCTTCGACATGGCGTTCAGTTCTGGTTGCATATCACCCCAACCATGAACACCAAGTACCTGCTTGTAAGCTGGCGTGGAACCATAGAATGCGATGCGATTTTTTGCTGCTAATTTCGTCGCTTCAAATGTCTTCTCATCTTTACCGGAAATCAAAAATGGTGTGTATGAAATTTCAAAATCGTCCATGGTGCGACCCGATCGACGCAGTCCTTCTTCCACTGCTGGTAGCGTCACTTCACGAATATACTTCTCGTTACTAAATGGATGAATAATCAAACCGTCAGCAACTTCACCTGCCACCCTGGTCATGACGGGACCTACAGCAGCAAGCGTCACCTTTGGTGGACCATATTCTTTGTTTTCTGGCGTAAAGGCCGGGGTCATCAAGGTGTGGTTGTAATATTCACCTTCAAATTTGAGCGGTTCACCTTCATACCAGTTTGCCCAGATAGCACGCATAGCCTGAATAAGCTCTTTCATCTGTTTCGCTGGTGCGCCCCAGGGCATGCTGAATCGCTTGGTGATATGAGGTCGGATCTGGGAACCGAGGCCCATGGTAAATCGACCTTTAGAGTAAGCATTGAGATCATGGCCAAGGTTAGCTAGCACCATCGGGCTACGTGCAAATGCCACGGCAATACCAGTTGCAACACGTATCCTCTCACTATGCTCTGCTGCGAGCATAAGCGGGAAGAATGGGTCATGGTTCATTTCCGCAGCACCAGCACTGTCGTAGCCTTCAGCTTCTAGCTGCCGAATATGGTCTGGGATCTTGTGCCAATCACCGGTTAAATGAGAATCAACTTTCATGTGGGGTCCCCTCTTTTTATCGTGTTTCTGTCGCCGCGGCTTGAAATGGCGCCTCGGATAATACTGCGTCAACAATACTCACTTTAGTAGCCAGGATAAAGCCGCATTTATCTCTCTATAAATACCACGAATTTTGAAAATATCTGAACCAACAGGAAGTCGGGCAAAGACAACAAAGCCCTATTAAGAATGTAGATAGTGCTTTGTTGGTAAAGCACGAAGCTGAGACGCTGCAGCTTCTGGCTCAACATCATTGAGAAAATTACCACCCCCTGATTCAACACCTGCGAGATACTTTTGTAGATTAGCCTGGCGCATCAGAGGATGAATTTGAATGTGAAAATGATGCTGCGAGTAGACAGCCCCATCACAAGGTGCTTGATGCAGCACGAGCATATATGGAAAAGGTTTTTGCCAGAGGTTATCAAACCGCGCCAGGGTTGCTTGCAAGACAACCGCTAGATCCTGCCGTTGTTCAATGGACAATTGATGCAAAAATTGCACTGCCTGCCTGGGAGCCACAAAAGCTTCATAGGGAAAGCGAGAGAAATAGGGTAAAAATGCCAACGCCGTCTCAGCTTCTGCAATGACTCGCTCACCTGTCTGCAATTCCGAGGCAATAATATCCGCAAACAATGGCTTGCCAGTTTCTTCAAAATACTGCTGCTGACTCTGCAATTCAATTTCGATATTTTTAAATACGTAGCCTGCACCATATATCTGACAATGGGGATGAGGATTCGAAACCCCTATAACCTCCCCTTTGTTCTCGAATATAAGCACATGATCTACCTCTGGCAACAACGCAAGTTCCTCGGTTTGATCCGCCCAACAATCTAATAGTGCTGCAATCTCTGAGACACTGAGTTCGGCCAGAGATAGATTATGATTCGGTGAATAGCAACCAACTCTGGTAATACCTGTTGCCGGTGCATTTCGATAAATACCCGGGGCTGGATTCAATTCTTGCGGCGCCGTTAAACTGTACGATGGATGATCATTATCAAAGACATACAAAGCCTTGTAGTTATCATTTCGCGCGCCGGAGACACGCTTATTACCAGGGCAAAGATAGCAGTCAGGATCATGGGTAGCGGCATTTAGCCGTGCTTTGGTAGAGCCAGCATCCCCTGAGGTCCAGGGTCTGGAATTTCTATGACTGGTTATGGTTACCCACTCTTGTCGGAGCGGGTGCCAACGCCTTTCCCAGGTCATCTGCTTAGCGTTTTAACTGAGGTTTAGGCTGTTGTCTGGAAACAGCTGTAGTTTCATCAGCCCGGGATTGCTTACCTTCTGCGACCTCCCCAACGAACTCAACATGTCGCATCAGCACATAATGATAAGCATCTACCAATGCCGTCCAGCTAGCCTTGATAATGTCGACATTGACACCGATGGTACCGAATATTTCACCTTCGAAACTATGTTCTAGGTATACGCGCACCTTCGCCGCTGTTTCCTGGGTACTGTTAATAACCCGTACGCTATAGTCTGTTAAATGCAAATCTAAAAGCGCCGGAAATTCTGCGACAAGTGCTTTCAGTAGCGCTTTATTTAACGCATCGACAGGTCCGTAACCCTCAGCTGCGCAAAGCATGTCCTCGCCACCAACTACAAGTTTTACGCTTGCTTCGATTAAACCGTCACTATCACTATGCTCTTCGTTAGACGGGCTGTAAATTCTGTAATAAAGCGGTTCAAACTGTGGCTTGTATTTGCCTATGTGGCGGCGAACAACCAGATCAAAGCTACCATCGGCATTTTCGTAGGAATAGCCGCTATGCTCCTTGTCTTGCACTTCTTCAAGTATCGCCTTTACGGCTGTCGACTCTTCCAATTCTGGATACCGATTGGCTAACTTGGCTCGCAGGTTAGAACCACCAGACAATTCACTAATGAGAATTTTCCGTGAATTACCAACTAGTTCGGGATCAATATGTTCGTAAGTACTTGGATTTCGCTGTACCGCGCTCACATGAACGCCACCCTTGTGAGCAAACGCTGAGGGACCTACAAACGGCTGACCGAGCGGGCCTTCCAT
>CBDUKY010000142.1:0-7567 GCA_965367925.1 uncultured Pseudomonadales bacterium
ACCGACCCCAGCATTATGAATGCTGTGCTCTAACCAGCTGAGCTACATAGCCACTTCAAAAAATCATCCGGCAGGTGCCAGAAGGACGCGAATTCTCCATTTTCGAGCCGCAATTGTCAAGATTCTGGGATCGATTCGCCCTGCCAACTCATCCTGCAATATTGCTTTGGCGCTACTTATCTAGACGTTAAAACGGAAATGAATCACATCACCGTCTTGTACTAGATATTCTTTACCTTCAAGACGCCATTTCCCAGCGTCTTTTGCACCGTTTTCACCTTTATGCTCGATAAAGTCTTCATAACCGATGACCTCGGCACGGATAAATCCCTTTTCAAAATCCGTATGGATGACGCCTGCTGCCTGCGGTGCTGTCGCCTGCTGCTTGACAGTCCAGGCACGGACTTCTTTTACACCGGCTGTGAAGTAGGTTTGTAAACCTAATAACTTGTATCCAGCCCGAATCACACGATCAAGGCCAGGTTCTTCCATACCAAGGTCTGCCAGGAACTCGGCTTTTTCCTCGTCATCAAGTTCTGCAATTTCTGCTTCTAGCTTGTTACAGATCACGACTACTTCAGCGTCTTGTTCGGCGGCAATTTTGGTGACCGCATCTAGATGGGGATTATTCTCGAAGCCGTCCTCATCAACATTGGCCACGTACAGCACCGGCTTCATGGTAATCAGATGCAATTCACGAATCAGAGGTTTTTGCTCGTCCGTGATCTTCATGGTTCTTGCTGGGTTGCCGTCATTAATGTGCGCTTCTAGCGCTTCCAAAAATGCTTTGTTGGCGATGGCTTCTTTATCCCCGCTTTTTGCAACCCGGGTAAATCGATCTATGGCTTTTTGAATGGTATCAAGGTCGGCCAATTGCAACTCAGTATCGATCACTTCTATATCTCGCGCCGGATCAACACTGTTAGAAACGTGGGTTACATTTTCATCTTCAAAGCACCGCACCACGTGCGCTATCGCATCAGTCTCACGAATGTTTGCAAGAAATTTATTACCAAGCCCCTCACCTTTGGAAGCACCAGCGACGAGGCCGGCAATGTCAACAAATTCCATGGTGGTCGGGATTACGTTTTGGGGTTTTACGATTTCTGAGAGCGCATCTAGTCGAGGATCTGGCATTGGAACAATGCCGGAGTTCGGTTCAATAGTACAAAAGGGGAAGTTTTCCGCGGCGATACCCGCTTTGGTCAAGGCATTGAACAAGGTGGATTTGCCTACATTTGGTAAGCCAACAATTCCGCAATTAAAACCCATAATACTGCCTCAATTTTTCTACTGGTATTCGCTACCAGGTTTCAACTTTCTACTTTGAACCCATTTAATGCGTTCATCGCTGGCTGCCATTCACCACGCACTGCTTGTGGCAATACCCTCAATGCTTCTTCAATACATTGATAGATGACGGATTCATCATCACGACTCACCTTGCCTAGCACATGTCCTGTCACGCCAGACTTGTCTCCAGGATGACCAACGCCAATACGGAGCCTGTTAAAACTCTGATTGCCGGCAAGTGCCCTGGTAATATCTCGCAAGCCATTATGACCGGCGAGTCCACCACCTTGTTTAAGGCGAATAACCCCGGTGGCAAGATCCAACTCATCATGGGCAACGAGAATTTCTTCAGGGAGTATCTTAAAAAAGTTTGCGATTGCACCAACCGACTTACCACTTTCATTCATATAAGTGGTAGGCAATAGCAATCGAACTTCCTGGCCTTCGAAAAACGTTACCGCTGTTCGACCAAAAAATTTCTTTTCTTCTTTAAAAGTTACGCCTTGTTGGTCTGCAAACCGGGAGACAAACCAGACGCCAGCGTTGTGTCTGGTTCTGGCGTATTGTTCTCCCGGGTTGCCGATTCCAACAATGAGCTTAAGAGGTAAGCTCACAGTTTGACCTACTAGTCTTCAGCGTCAGATGAATCTTCTGCTGCTGCACCGGTATCAGCTTCTGGTGCTGCTGCATCTTCATCCTCATCCTCAACTGTTGCACGGGTCGCAATAACCGTTGCAACAACCTGGTCATGATCTTCACCAAGTGCGAGTTCAGGGATAGAAACACCTTCAGGTAGAACAACCTGGCTCATATGAATCACATCACCAATGCTCAAGTTCTCAACATCAAGTTCAATGTATTCTGGCAAGTTGCCTGGTAGACAAGCGATCTGTACCGAGTTCATGACATGCGACAAGGTACCACCTTCTTGTTTCACACCAATACAAGTCTCTGCATTGACGAAGTGGAATGGTACTTCTACATGAATTTCCTGGTCCATTCGAACACGTTGGAAGTCAGCATGCATGATGCGGTCTTTTGCGGGGTGACGTTGTAGCGCTTTAATAATCGCGTTTTCTTTTTCACCATCGATGTCCAGGCTAATAATGTGCGCAAAGAACGCTTCATTTTCACAGGACTTGTGTAAATCCTTATGCGCAATCGATAGCGCAATAGGATCTTTGTTGGCTCCATACAATACTGCAGGAACCAGGTCAGCTTCACGACGTAGGCGGCGGCTCGCACCTTTCCCCAAGTCGGTACGTAATCCAGCGCTAAGCTCGAAATCACTTGCCATCTTAGTTCTCCAAATAATCTAAATGTTTAGATAAAAATGCCGGGGTTACTGCGACCGTAACACCCGGCTTCCGATTCAAGTCAATGACCTGAACAATCATCCAACTCTAAAATAGCGCTGGTTGAATTCTCTTCGTAAACAACGCGCTCAATGATTCTTCATTGCTCACGCGTCGTATGGATTCTGCTAACTCATCAGCGATGGTTAGTTGTCGAATGCGCGGGTTCTTCTCCGCTTCTTCCGACAATGGAATCGTATCTGTCACCACCAGCTCATCAAGGCTGGTGTCTGCTAAATTCTCTAGTGCTCGACCCGACAAAACCGGGTGGGTGCAATAGGCGACGACTTTTTTCGCGCCATTTGCCTTTAATGCATCAGCCGCGGCACACAATGTACCTGCCGTGTCTACCATGTCATCGACAAGCAGGCAGGTTCTACCTTCAACTTCACCGATGATGTGCATCACTTCCGCCTCATTGGCTTGTGGGCGACGCTTATCAATAATGGCAAGATCAGTATCATTCAACTGCTTGGCCAGCGCCCTTGCTCGAACCACACCACCAACATCTGGCGAAACAATGACAAGGTTTTCATAGCCGTTTCTTTCAATATCTAACAACAGAACTGGTGTTGCATAAATATTGTCTACAGGAATATCAAAAAATCCCTGAATCTGATCTGCATGCAAATCAATCGTCAGTACACGGTCAATGCCAACACTGCTGAGCATGTCCGCGACAACTCTGGCAGTAATCGGCACCCTGGCCGACCTTACTCGTCGATCCTGTCTTGCGTAACCAAAATAAGGAATCACTGCGGTAATTCGTCTGGCTGATGCTCGCTTCAAGCAATCTGCCATCACGATAAGTTCCATCAGATTATCGTTGGTCGGTGCACAGGTTGGCTGGATAATGAAGACATCTTTGCCACGAACATTATCCTGAATTTCAACACTGACCTCACCGTCACTAAAACGACCCACGTCAGCATTGCCGAGTTCCATTCGCATGCGGTCCACAACCCGATTCGCCAGCACGGGATGTGCATTGCCTGTGAATATTTTTAGTTCGGCCACAATATGTTCCAGGCTTACTTCGACAAGCAGTGTTCAACTAAAAGTGGCTGGGGTGGCAGGACTCGAACCTGCGAATGCAAGGATCAAAACCTTGTGCCTTACCAACTTGGCGACACCCCAACAATCCTTTAACGACTCACCTCAATAGAGGCTTCGCTTCGAGTTTCCAATCACAGGGCCAATAAGGCTTGCCTGACTGGGGACTCGTTGATCCCATCTGCGATAAATGCCTGCCAATGATCCGGCAGCTGTGATTGAATTTCTTCAGCATTTGCACGCTGTTCAAGGTCTAAAAAGACACATGAACCGGTGCCGGTCATTCTAGCAGCACCCCATTTGTTTAACCACAACAGGGCTTCATCAACTTCAGGGTAGAGCTTCCGGACAACTGGCTCGCAATCATTGCCTGCCCCTTGGCTCAAAAAGCGCGCTATTGTGATGGCAGACGAGTCCCGTGTCAAATCAGAATGTGCAAAGATTTCCGCCGTTGATATGTGGCAATTTGGCTGTATGACAAGAAACGTTTTCTGAGGCAGTTCAATCGGCGTTAAATCCTCACCAATACCTTCTCCCCAGGCTGAATGTCCGTGGATGAAAACCGGTACATCGGCACCCAATTCGCGCCCTAAAACCGCTAATTCAGCGGTTGTCCGGCCCAACTGCCAGAGATGATTAAGTCCAAGCAGCGTCGTCGCAGCATCAGAGCTACCACCGCCAAGACCTGCACCCATGGGAATTCGCTTGGTCAGCGTGATTTTTGCGCCGGCGGATTTACCAGCACTTGCGGCCAGCAATCGCGCCGCCCGGGTGACTAGATTTTCATCCATGGGAATATTGCCGGGCGCCAGGACTTCAATGTCTGCAGCAGATTCAAATTGCAGTTCATCAACCAGATCAAGTAGTTGAAAGGCAGTTTGAAGCTGGTGATAGCCGTTTGGCTGTCGGCCGAGGATTTTCAGGCACAGATTTAATTTCGCAGGCGCGGGTAGTCTGAACATGCTCCTCTTCCTTAACGCCACTCGGTTACATCTAGTTTGATACGCACCTCGGGATGGGTCACGGTCAACTGCGACGGCAAATCATCCTTATAAGCCACATAGTCAACTTGCCATTCAGCCTCGCTAGTTGGCGCAGACTCACCTCGCAGCCAGTACCGCATGGACGCAATAGGTAAATCCAGGCCGGTCAGTTCAAACAGGAGTTGATCTGGTGCATCCGCGTATTGCCGTGGCCGTCCTGGGATATCAATGTAGACGCCCTCTTCACCGCCGACAATATGAGCAACTGCCACCCCGAGGGTACCAGTCAGGCGAATATCATAATGATTTTGATCTTGTTGCCAGAAGACGTAGACCCGTTTCGCTTCTGCTGGTGTCTTGACGATGGCGCGACCTTTCATGAGCCAGGCCCCCGTTTCTGCCAGATCTTCACTCGTCGAAATTAAACCGTTTGAATGACAGCCGGACAATAAGCCAAGCAGGACACCGAATAGTAAACGCTGCCGGAGAACAAGGGGCGTCATTATTGATTGGTAAACTTGTCGATGACCTCTTTCAAGATCTTGCTCTCTGGCGCGATTTCCAATGCCGATTCCCAGACCTTCATCGCTTCAGCTTGATCGCCACTCACCCACAGTGCTTCCCCAAGGTGGGCCGCGACCTCATCGTTTTGAAACAAGCTCAGGGCACGCCGTAGATGCTCTATTGCCTCGGGGTAATTCTCCAATCTGTAGTTCACCCAGCCAAGGCTATCAATGTAAGCCGGTTCATCTGGCTTGATTTCAAGCGCTCGTTGAATCAGTACCAGAGCTTCTTCATGACGATCCGTTTGATCAGTCAAGGTGTAACCAAGAGCATTCATGGCATCGGCATTATCGGGATCGATTTCGATAATTTGCTTCAAGTCCCGCTCCAGAATATCCAACCGGGAAAACTTTTCACCGGTCATGGCGCGGAAATACAGGAGCTCAATATTTTCCGGGTCACTGGCTAGCACGTCATCCAGCAGTACGAATACCTCGGCTTCCATACCGCGACTAACAAATGCCTCCGCTTCAACCATGATGAGCTGATTAGCCCTGTCAGGATTTTCACCGCGCATATTGGCCAGGTGCTTCTGCATGTCAGCGATTCGCCCCTGCTCCATCAGCAAATTAGCAATTCTGGACTGGGCTGGCAGAAATTCGTAACCCTTACCAACCTGCTTGTATTCTTTGATTGCAAGCTCAATATCGCCTGCCTTCTCTGCCAGGCTACCCAGGTAATAGCGCGCCTCACCAATACGTCGGTTCCAGCGAATCATCTGCTCAAAATAGCCGCGCGCTGCGTCCAGCTTCTCCTGTTCCATGGCAATTAGGGCCAGGGCGAAAAGTATGTCTCCGTCATTCGGGCTTTGCTGATGAACGATTTCGTATTGTTTTCGGGCTCGATCCAGGTGACGTGCTTCAAATAGAAACCTTGCATAGATCAAACGCAGCCGCTTTACAGTTTCCTCTCTTGGCTTCGCATCTGCGCTTTTCACCATGCCAGTGATGGATTTATCCAGAAAATCAATTGCATCCTCTGCGCGGTGCAATGACTTGAGGGCATTAACCTTCAAAATGATGGTATTAACCTTCTGCTCCTTCTCAAGCAGTCGATCTGCTAGCGCCAGAGATCCCTCAGCATCGCCCTTCTGCTCCAACAGGACAGCTTTTGAAAACATAAGCTGCTCATCGTCCGGGTAGCGCTGTAACATCCTGTCAATGGCTTGTAATAGCGCCTCGCGCTCTTCATCGAGCAGATTCGCGGCCCGATAGGCAAAAATGTCGAAATTCGCCAGTCCACCCAGGTTCTTTACCGCTTCCATATGCAAAATGGCGCCTTCCAGATCGCCGGATCGCATCAGTAATTCTGCAGCATGTCTGTGTGCATCGAGATTCTCTGGGTCTGCCTCGGCCCAGATTTGCGCGGATTTCAAGGCTGCATCACTACGTTTCAAGTAGTTAGCCAGCCTGGTGGCCCTGGCAGCTACCCCGGCATCCCTGGTTTGCTCTGCCATCTCTACATATTTTTCGAGTGCCGTGTCGTAGTGGCCCCGATAGCCGGCCACCTCAGCAACAAGTAGCTGATATAAGGAATCATCTGGAAATGGTTCGACAGGATAATCGTCTGGTTTGGGCGGCTGGACTGGTGTTTCCGCGACTGGTTGCTTTGAAGTGTCTGCCCCGGCGGCTTGCACCGATGCGTCTGCATCAAGGTTGTTTTCAGCAGCCCCAGCGCCACTATCCATGCTATTACAACCAGAAAGCAGCGTTGCAGAGAGCAAAAAGCCTAATATTCGAATTTTGAGTGTCACGTAATACCTATATTCACTTTGCCAACCCACGTACAATAGCGCACGACATTAGTGCTCCCATCGATCTATGTGCCCAGCACAAGTGTGGGCGTTCATTCTACTTATACGAGACAGCTAAAGTCACCTGATGGTTCCACTTAACCGAACCATTGGCTGTCAGGATCAGATCAATTGTCTGAACCTGTACAGACCGCTCAACTGCAGTAGCTGCAATGCAGGCGAGTAAACTTAGCGCATTTAACCGAGAAGACCAGCGAAAGACTTTGATGGATTTACTGATAATCGGCATTAATCACCATACTGCCCCGGTAGCACTGAGAGAAACAGTCGCTTTTACGCCGGAACAGATTGGCGATGCGCTGCACGATCTGAGTCAACAACACCGATTGAGTGAACTGGCCATCCTAAGCACCTGCAATCGCACCGAGATCTACGCCATTGCAACCCATGACCTTGCGCCTTCTATCATTGATTGGCTCGCTGACTATCAACAACAGCCTGTAACCGCCATCGAGACCAGTACTTATCATCATTTTGGCGCTGCCGCATTGAGACATCTGGCCAGA
>CBDUKY010000143.1:0-7539 GCA_965367925.1 uncultured Pseudomonadales bacterium
TAGGTGATTGGGATCGCCAGCATCTGGATAAGAAAACTGATTCTCGTGGAAGTAGAGCACAGTCGGCATTCGGACTAGCGACGGACACATGCCACGCAAGGCAGCAAGGTCCGTCATGGAGGTGGCAATGACAAGGTCATAACTGCCCTGCAATCTCTCATCATGCGCCAACGTCAGGCTGTTACCCCTGAAGCGCCAGTTAAAATATCTTGCTGGTAGTACCACCGTGGTCAATTCAACGTCACTGAATGTCGCAGCAAGGCAGGTTCGCCAATATTGATGGCTAAGGGCATCATAAGGAGATATCAACAGGATTTTCATGGCCTTATAGTACCCGTCTCCCGCTCGCTTCTGTAGAATAAGCGGCATTGTGTTTTCAGTAAGGATCAACGATGGCAGGCATGGTAATCATTGGCGCTGGTCAAGGCGCAGGGCAAGCAGCAGCAAGTTTTCGACAAGAAGGCTACGAAGGCGAGATTATCGTCCTCGGTGAAGAGCCCTATCCACCCTATCAGCGCCCGCCACTGTCGAAGCAGTACTTATCCGGTGAACTACCCCTGGAGCGAGTTTATGTCAGGGCAGAGAAATTCTATGCAGACAAAAATATCGATATCCGCACCAACACCCGGGTTGAGAAAATAGATCCGGCTGCCAAAACTGTCACTACGGCTGACGGTACCAGTATCGAATACGAGAAGTTAATGATCGCGACCGGTAGTCGACCAAGAATTCTGAATATCGCCGGTAGCGACTTAAAAGGTATTCACTATCTGCGAACAATCGCAGACGTTGATGGCATCCGCGACGCCATGGCAGAAGCTAAAAATGTGGTTATCGTTGGCGGTGGTTACATTGGTCTTGAAGTCGCATCTGTGGCAGTCACAGCAGGATTAAACGTCTCTGTGCTAGAAATGGAAGAACGTATTCTGCAACGAGTTACCACCCCTGAGATGAGCGAATATTACGATGCGCTACATACCTCCAGAGGCCTTAATATCTTAAAGAAAACCACCGTCAGCGGCTTTGAAGGTGATGGCGAGAAGGTTACTGCTGTGCTTTGTGGTGACAACAAGATTGATGCTGATCTTGTCATTGTTGGTATTGGTATTATCCCTAATATTGAACTGGCCGCTGAAGCAGGACTCACCTGTGACAATGGTATTGTTGTTAATGATCACTGCCAGACCTCAGACCCAGACATCTATGCGATTGGCGATTGCAGCAATCACCCTAACCCCTTATTAAAACGTCGACTGCGACTGGAGTCGGTACCCAACGCCATGGAGCAAGCCAGGGTTGCGGTAAGCAATATGCTAGGTGGTGACAAGGTATATGCTGCTGTTCCATGGTTCTGGTCTGATCAATATGAACTAAAACTACAAATGGTCGGCTTTTCCTCAGATGGTGATACCCAGGTTGTCCGCGGTGATAAATCCACTAACGAATTCGCAGTGTTTTATCTGAAAGACAATGCAGTGGTTGCTGTTGACGCGGTGAACTCACCCAGAGAGTTTATGATTTGTAAACAACTCTACGGCAAGGTGGTAGATCCAGCAGTACTGGCTGACCCAGAAACTGATCTTAAATCTCTGCTCAAATAGCCCACTGTTTTGGGTGCTGGCCTAGACATTGAGCAGGTTGTTAAGTCGTTTGGTGGCAAGTTAGCCGTTGATCATCTATCTGTCTCGGTGCCTGCCGGTAGCATCTACGGTTTTCTAGGGCCAAATGGTGCCGGTAAGACCACGACCATCAGAATGATCATGAGCATCCTTTATCCTGATTCAGGAGATATCCGACTATTCGGTGATCTGGATGCTGAATCATGTAAAGACAGACTTGGCTATCTACCGGAAGAAAAGGGTCTTTACAAAAAGATGAAGGCCGTTGAGTTGATTGCTTATTTTGGTCGACTCAAGGGGATGAGCCGGGCGATAGCAAAACAAAAAGCTGCAGAACTGATGCATCAATTTGGTCTTGGTCATTGCATTGATCATCGCTGCGATGCGCTGTCAAAAGGCATGGGTCAGAAGGTTCAAATTATGGCCACCCTGATCCACGAACCAGAATTGATTATCCTCGACGAACCCTTTTCTGGGCTTGATCCCATCAATGTCGAGGTTGTTCGGGACATCATCCTGCAGCTAAAACGGGCTGGCAAAACTGTCATCTTCTCCACCCATATCATGGAACAGGCAGAACAGATTTGTGACTACATCCTCTTGATGAATCAGGGTAAAAAAGTGCTGGATGGCTCGCTCTCCGCAGTCAAACAGTCAGCAAGTCAGACCATCTATCTTGAATATGAAGGCGACAGCAGTTGCCTTGGCACCCTGCCACAGGTCATTCGCATTAATGACATGGGCAAGGCAGCGGAGCTATCACTGGAAGAAGGTGCTGACGCACAGAAAATCTTGCATACATTGGTGCAGCAACTAGAGATCAGAAAATTTAGCGTTAACGACCCTTCCCTGCATGAAATATTTGTCCGCGCTATCGGCAAGGTAGCGTCAACATGATCCGTCGCGCATTTCTCGTCGCCCAGCGAGAATACATGGAAAATATTCGCACCAAGGGGTTTTGGATCGGCATTATGATGATGCCGATCATGTTGATGCTAATTGGTATTGTGCCTTATCTGGCCTCCACCACCCGCGAACCCCAACGATATGTTGTTATCGATCATTCTGATTGGCTTCTCGATGCGATCGAGCAAAAAATTGATCAAGATAACTTTCGCCATTATCTAGATGCACCGGTTAGCGAGACCCTCCACACACCGCTGGATAAGTTTAAAAAGACCATTGCTGATTCCACCGACGACGAAAAAAACACTATCGTTAAAGCCTTACTTGGCTACAGCGACAATAGACCAGCACCGTTAACGTCTGACCAGCAGGCTTATATCAATAAGAACAAGCAAGAGATCCAGCGCTGGTGGATGAACCTCGCCGATGAACAACGCGCACAACTCTCTAGCGCAATATCTACCAACAGGTTCGTACTAGAAGATGCAAAAGGAAGAGACAGCGCAAGCCTCAATGCAGCTGTTCAAGATGGCAGTCTGTTCGCCTACTTTGTTATCGGTGCTGAACCGATCAAAAACCAACAAGGTTTCAGGTTTGTCTCTAACAACCTCACAGACAGGGAATTACTCAGTTGGTTTAGCGACCATGCGACAAGGCAGGTACGACTATCCAGACTCAAGCAAGAAAATATTGATATAGAAACCGCGAGCTGGATCAATCTACCGGTTGCCTTTGAAGACCGACAAATCAACGATAAGGGTGATGAAGAAAGCGTCGATTCGACAGATATTGTGCGCCAGTGGACACCTGTTGTATTTGTTTATCTGCTCTGGCTTTCAGTGCTAATTAATACCCAGATGCTGCTAACCAATACTATCGAGGAGAAGTCCAACAAACTTATCGAAGTCTTGTTGTCGTCAATATCACCTCTGGTATTAATGGCAGGAAAGATCATTGGTATTGCCTTGACCGGCTTGACCATTATTGGTTCCTGGGTGCTAATGGCACTTGCCTTCTTCCTACTAGTGCCAAAACTCGTTGGCGTTGATTTTCCCATCGACATTACCAGTGTTGTCACTGACCCCTGGTTCCTGGGTTCGTTTTTTATCTACTTCCTGCTTGGTTATCTACTTTACGCCGCTATTCTGGTAGGTATTGGCTCGGTCTGTAACAATCTGAAAGAAGCCCAGAATCTGATGCTGCCGGTGCAACTGGTTCAGATGTTGCCGATACTGCTCATGGTCCCTATTGGTCGCGATCCAAATGGCACCCTGGCAGTCGTCCTTTCCTATATTCCGCCGCTAACGCCGTTTGTGATGATGAATAGAGCAGCTGCCCCACCCACCACCAGCGAATACATCGTCACGACCTTGTTACTTGTGGCTTCCGTGGTCCTTGCGCTCTGGTTTGCTGCCAAGATTTTCCGGATTGGGATACTTCTTACCGGTAAACCACCTGGATTTTGGCAAATAATGCGCTGGCTCCGAGCACCTGTAATAGATCACAATCGCAAACAACCTGACCCTGTAGCTTCCTGACAAACAACCCTATGACAACACCAGCTAACAATTCCACCTTCGATGTCCAGTCCATTCGCGATGCCTACGACCGCATCAGCCCGGATATTGTTAAAACACCGATTATTCATTCAGCAACCTTCTCAAGTATGTGCGGTTGTGATGTGCGGTTTAAACTAGAAAACTTGCAAATGACCGGCTCTTTTAAGGAGCGCGGTGCCCTGAATAAATTACTCAGCCTTACCACTTCAGAAAGAGCACAGGGCGTCATAGCTGCCAGCGCTGGTAACCACGCCCAGGCCGTTGCCTACCATGCAAGCCGACTTGGTATCTCCACCAAGATTGTGATGCCGAAACATAGTCCACTGGTCAAGGTACGTTCAACGGAACACTGGGGCGCAGAAGTCATATTGCACGGGGAAACATTTGATGATGCTTACCAGTATTCCCAGACGCTGGTTGAAGCTGAAAACCGCATTTACCTTCACCCATTTGACGACCCAAGAGTTGCCGAGGGTCAGGGTACCCTGGCGCTAGAAATTCTCGAAGACCCAAAAGCCGCAGGCATCGAGGCGATTCTTGTGCCTGTTGGTGGTGGCGGCTTGATCAGCGGTATTGCTACCTATGTCAAAGCCATTGATCCATCTATCCTGATTATTGGAGTTGAAGAGACTAACTGCGAGAGTATGATCACGGCCCTCGAAACCGGGCATCCTGTGAAGGTACCAGCAGCCCCTATCATTGCCGACGGTATTGCTGTTCGACAAGTTGCTGCAAGCAATCTCAGCGTTGTTCAGGCACATGTGGATGAAATTGTTTCCGTGACAAGCGATGAAATCGCTAACGCCATTATGCTTATGTTGGAAATCGAAAAAACCGTGGTTGAGGGTTCAGGTGCTGTCACCATTGCCGCCCTGTTAAACAATCGAATTCCCTCGGTGCTAAACAAGAAAACCTTGTCGATTATTTCTGGCGGTAACATTGACGTGAACCTACTCGCGAAAATTATCAATCGCGGCCTGACCTTTGACGGCCGTATCGCGAAATTAGATTCCGTGATCAACGATCGCCCTGGTGCACTCGAAACCCTACTCGGTATATTCAGAGAGTCTGGGGCAAATGTACTAGAGATTCAGCACCATCGTTTTTCCGGCGAGGCGCCGGTTGGTCAAATAGGTGTTTCAGTGACTGTCGAGACCCGCAATCCAACCCATGTTGTGGAGCTAAAGGAACTGTTAAGGTCCCGCGGTTACTGGCTTAGAGAAGATTAGACTAGCCCTTGTCCGGGGCGCGAACAATAAACTTTATCTTATGGAATTGTAGAACATCACCGTCTTTCAAGCTGGCTTCTGTGATCTTCTTGCCATTGACGTGGGTACCGTTGGCAGAGCCAAGATCCGTTAAGATCAGCTCACTACCCACCGGCGCCAACTCAGCGTGTTTACGAGAAAGTGCAGGTTCAAGAATTGAAATATCACAATCGAGTGCCCGACCAATTTCAGTTCGCTCACTAATCGGAATTTGTTGGCCTTTCTCTGGACCGGAATCCGCAACGAGAAACCAGTTTTCGGATTGCAAATCTTTAATGGCATTACCAGATAAGACCAGGGTCTTGGCATTAGAGGTAGGATCGTCCTCGACCACTTCTAACTCGACACCCTGGATCATAATGACATCACCAGGCCGCAGATTCGTTGGACCGGTTAACAGCTCACCATTCAATTGAGTGCCTGTTTTGGTATCGACATCAGTAATCGTGACTTGATCGCCATCGACTTTAAGGTCCGCATGAAAGCCACTCACGCCTTTCTCATCTATGACGATGTCATTAATCTCACCCTTACCAATTGTCTTACCTGGTGGCATTAATGAGACCGCCTCAGATCGGCCATCTTTGAACTGGATCTTGAGCATCCCCAGACCTTCTTTCTAATGATTTTTCAAGGAGTTAAACCACAAACATCGAGTAAGGTTACAGCTACGTTAGCCCTTTGTACAGCACCCAGCCACGTAACACTTACAATTCTCTACTTGGTTAATGGCTTCCAAATCAGGTACCTTTGGATACATGACTGAAGAAACAAACCTATCGCTCAAGACCAAACTCCATAACTTCTGGCTGGAGTGGAGAACCCTGACAATATTCCTCATTGTGATGGTGTTGTTTCGTTCTGCAATTGCCGATTGGAATCAGGTCCCTACCGGGTCAATGAAGCCAACAATTCTTGAGGGTGACCGGGTTGTTGTAAACAAACTCGCCTACGACTTAAAGGTCCCCTTCACTACCTGGCATGTCGCCCAGTGGAGTGATCCTGGACGCGGTGAAATTGTCACCTTCTATTCCCCGGACGATGAAAAGCTACTCATTAAGCGCGTTATTGGTATTCCTGGTGATGTCATTAAGATGCGTAACAACCAGCTCTATATCAATGATGAACCCGCCGCTTACAGTCGCCTGGATGACGACATTATTAATCAGTTAGATTATTACCAGCGGCGATCACATGCGTTTTTCAGTGAGAAGCTAGGTAATCTAGAACACCCGGTGATGTTGATTCCCGCACCACCAAACGACTACAACAGCTTTGGTCCTATTGAGATTCCAGCGGATAAGTATCTAATGCTTGGGGATAATCGTGATAACAGTCGTGATTCACGCCGTATCGGTCTGGTATCCAGAGACAGAATTACCGGCAGAGCCCATACAGTCGCCTTCTCAGTGGATTATGATGCCTACTATATGCCGCGGGCCGAGAGGTTTTTACGTACCCTTCACTAACCTTCAGCCACTATTTTTATTAAGCGAAACCAATGACAGCTAGCCTGGCAAGCCGAATATTCAAAACTGCCCATTTGACGGGAGAATTTACCCTCCGCTCCGGCGCTGTTAGCAACGAATACTTCGATAAGTATCTTTTTGAATCCGATCCGCAACTGCTAAACGATATCACCAGGGCGATGGTTCCTCTTATACCAGCTGACACTGACAAGTTAGCAGGCCTGGAGATGGGTGGTATCCCCGTGGTCACCATGCTCTCGCAACACAGCAATCTGCCTTGCGTATTTGTTCGCAAAGCAGCTAAACCATACGGTACAAGCAAACTTGCTGAAGGTGGCACAATCGATGGACTGCATCTGACAATCGTTGAAGATGTCGTTTCTAGTGGCGGCCAAATCATCCTTTCCGCAAATGACCTACGTGAACGTGGTGCAATTATCGAACATGCAGTTTGTGTGATTGATCGCGAATCTGGCGCTAAAGAAAAACTCCAGGCGGATGGCATCAAACTCCATAGTTTATTTACCATGTCAGCATTGAAAGCCGGTTAGCCCCCGCGGCGCTCAAACGCAACGAGTCAGCTCAAGTAAGCCAAAGGTAGAAGGACAGCCCTATGACAGACTATCCCATTAGCCGTTTCCCGGTACCAGAACTCAGCGAACTGCCTGAGGATATTCGCGACACAATTCTCGCCGTCCAGGAAAAATCTGGCTTTATA
>CBDUKY010000144.1:0-7529 GCA_965367925.1 uncultured Pseudomonadales bacterium
CATCTACATAGCCAATAAGCTTATGCTGATGAAGGTCAGCGACAGTTTTGATTTTTGCATTAGAAGCAAGGTATTCAGCGGTGGCATAGAGCCGCAATCGATAGTCAGTGAGCTTTTGGACTTTGAGGCGACCGCGAGTGGGGCGAGAGAGTAATACCGCCATGTCTGCTTCACGTTTTGACACACTTAAAAATCCGCTGGTTGCCACCAGCTCAATATTTAAGTCTGGATGATCCAGAAAGAATCGCCCCAGCGCTGGTGCTATCACTACATTGCCAAATGCTTCTGTCACACTTAAGCGTACTGTCCCGGTGAGTTGTTTGACTTCTCCAGCGATGGCCTCGTTTATATCGGCAATGGTTTG
The DNA here is from genome assembly GCA_965367925.1 of uncultured Pseudomonadales bacterium. GTDB lineage: Bacteria > Pseudomonadota > Gammaproteobacteria > Pseudomonadales > Azotimanducaceae > JAHRVQ01. The sequence goes on from CBDUKY010000144.1 coordinate 365, forward strand.
CTCCACTTGTTCTGCCTGGCCCAGCATCCATTCACCGCTGCTGGTGAGTAGATGACCACGCCGGGAGCGATCAAACAGGGTTACGCCAAGGTTTGCCTCAAGGCGTCTAATCCGTCGACCGAGCGTCGTGGCATCAAGCTGTAGTATGGTTGCTGCAGCGTCAAGGCTGGTGTGCCTTGCCACAGCGAGGAAAACGCGGAGGTCGTCCCAGTTAGTTGAAGTCTGGCTAAGAGGGGGCATCCTGGTGTAAGTCCTGTTTCAAGTATATTTTTGGCATGCAAAATTGCAGTAATAACCTGCAGTTTAGTTTATATACCTGCAGCAATGCATTTTATATTATGTCGGCAAATCGAATCTTAAGGAGTGTCACATGGCAAAGGTTATAGATATTTATTGTGCGGGTGGATTTCGCCAGAGCGAGTCGTCAGAGACCATTGCCGTGACCAATCCCGCGACCCAGGAGGTGCTGGTTGAAGCACCCTATACGACACCAGCAGAAATCGATGCCGCAGTGGCCGCGGCAAAAGCAGCATTTCTTGAATGGCGCCGGGTGCCAGCACCAGAGCGGGTACGCATGATGATGAAATATCACATGCTGCTCAAAGAGAAGCAGGATGAGATAGCAGAAATCCTTGCCCAGGAAACCGGCAAGACATTTGCGGATGCACAAGGGGATGTCTGGCGTGGCATAGAAGTGGTTGAGCAGGCCTGCAATATTCCTTCTATGATGATGGGTGAGACTGCCGAAAATGTCGCGCGGGGTATTGATACTTACAGCCTGGTTCAACCTCTTGGTGTCTGTGTCGGTATAACGCCTTTTAACTTTCCGGCCATGATCCCGCTATGGATGTTCCCCATGGCAGTTGCCTGTGGTAACACCTTTGTTCTGAAACCTTCAGAACAGGATCCAATGACACCCAACAGACTGGTTGAGTTGTTTTATGAATGTGGATTTCCGAAGGATCTCGTGCAGATTGTACATGGCGGTAAGGAACAGGTTGATGCACTTATTACCCATAAAGATACTAAAGCAATTTCCTTTGTTGGTTCTGTACCTGTTGGTCAACATGTCTACAGACTAGGTACAGAACATCTCAAACGTGTGCAATGTATGGCGGGGGCAAAAAATCATATGGTGATTATGCCAGATGCCGATAAGGCACAGACGATTAACGCCCTTGTGGGATCGTCAGTAGGTGCTGCAGGGCAACGTTGTATGGCAATCTCTGTTGCGGTCTTTGTTGGTGACGCCCAGGCATGGATACCTGAAGTGGCAGAGGCAATGTCCAGGGTTCGTCCAGGGGCCTGGGATGATGATGGCGCTGGCTATGGACCACAGATTAGTCCTCAGGCAAAGGAACGAATCCTTGGCTATATTGAAAAGGGTAAACAAGAAGGTGCTGAATGTATTCTCGATGGTAGTCAGTGCAATGTTGAGGGTTTGCCGGACGGTAACTGGGTAGGTCCAACCTTGTTTAGAAATGTCACAACTGACATGACTATCTACAACGATGAAATTTTCGGGCCAGTACTGGCGGCCGTAAATGCTGACAGTCTTGATGAGGCGATAGAAACTATCAATGCTAATCCTTATGGTAATGGCACCTCAATATTTACATCCTCTGGTGGTGCTGCACGTAAATTTCAGAGTGAGATTGAAGTTGGGCAGGTGGGGATTAACATTCCAATCCCTGTGCCACTACCATTTTTCTCTTTTACTGGCTGGAAGAATTCTTTCTATGGCGATCAGCATGCTTATGGCAAACAGGCGGTGCGTTTTTATACGGAAACGAAAACCATCACGGCTCGTTGGTTCTCAAGTGATGCAGTCGTTTCAAGTAATTTGACGATTTCTTTGAAGTAATAACTGATGGATTTCAATCTCAGTGAGGACCAACTGGCTTTTAAAGAAGCAGCCAGAACCTTCTCGGATCGGGAGTTTGCACCCATGGCAGCCGCCTGGGATGCGGGTGATGTGTTTCCAAAGGAGGTGATCAAGGCTGCTGGTGACCTTGGCTTTTGTGGGCTTTATTGTCCAGCCTCAGTAGGTGGTCTTGGTCTTAGTCGGCTTGATTCGAGTATTATTTTGGAGCAGCTTGCCATGGGCTGTACCTCGACCACGGCATTTATCTCTATCCATAATATGGCGACCTGGATGATCGCAGAATTTGGTAATGCTGAGACAGTTGAGAAGTATTGCCCGTCTTTGATTGCTGGTGAAACCCTTGCTAGTTATTGCCTAACGGAGTCAGGCGCAGGCTCTGATGCTGCTTCATTGCGCACCCGTGCTGATGCGTCAGGGGAAAACTATATTGTAAATGGTAGCAAGATGTTTATTTCAGGTGCCGGTGAGACAGATGTCCTTGTCGTCATGTTGAGAACCGGAGGAGCCGGTGCAAAGGGTGTCTCTGCACTGGTTATTCCCGCAGCCACACCTGGCATTAGCTTTGGCAAGAACTTAGAGAAGATGGGCTGGCATAGCCAACCGACCAGAGAAATCACCTTCGAAAATGTCGTGGTTCCGAAAAGTCTGAGGCTTGGCGACGAGGGTGATGGTTTTAAGATCGCCATGAAGGGGTTGGATGGTGGCCGGATTAATATCGCCACCTGTTCAATCGGAACCGCCCAGGCTGCTATTAATCGTGCCCAGGCCTATATGCTCGAGCGAGAGCAATTTGGCCAGCCACTAGCGAGCTTTCAGGCACTACAATTTAAACTTGCTGATATGGTCACAGAGTTAGTTGCGGCCAGGCAAATGGTTCGCCTTGCGGCATTTAAAGTAGATGAGCAGCATCCAGAAGCGGCAACCTATTCTGCCATGGCCAAGCGTTTTGCCACGGATGTTGGCTTTGAAGTTTGCAATCAGGCCTTACAACTCCATGGTGGTTACGGCTATATGCGCGAATACCCGCTTGAGCGATATATTCGTGATACACGGGTACATCAAATTCTTGAGGGTACCAACGAAATCATGCGTCTTATCGTCTCGCGAAGGCTTTTGACCCTGGCAGACGTGGAAGCGATTGAATAATTTTGATCGGGAGTGATCGATGACTGATAAATTACTGATGCAGATGGAAGGCCACACCGCGGTCATTACCATCAACAATCCGGCAGCCAATACCTGGGATTCCGAGAATCTGGTTGCGATGAAGCATCTTGTGGCTGAACTAAATGAAAACGATGACTGCTATAGCATTGTCGTCACAGGGCAGGGCGAGAAATTCTTCTCTGCTGGCGCAGATTTAAATATGTTTGCCTCAGGTGACCCAGAGGTAGCGCGTGAGTTAGCAGACCAATTTGGCGCGGCCTTTGAGGCATTGAGTCGATTCAGAGGTGTCTCTATTGCTGCGATTAATGGCTATGCCATGGGTGGCGGTCTTGAATGTGCGATGGCTTGTGATATTCGCATCGCGGAGGAACATGCTGTAATGGCCTTGCCAGAAGCGACTGTTGGGCTTTTGCCTTCTGGTCTTGGTACGCAGCACCTTTCCTGGATAGTTGGCGAGGGCTGGGCGAAGAGAATGATTCTTTGTGGTGAGCGAGTAGATGCAGAAACTGCGCTTAAGATTGGTCTCGTTGAGGAAGTGGCGGCAAAAGGTGACGGGCTGGCAAAAGCCATGGCGCTAGCAAAAAAGGTCGAAAATCAAAGTCCAAAAAGTGTTGCAGCCTGTAAACGCCTGATTCAAGCCGCGCGCTCTGGCAGCATCAGCGATGCATATGCTGTAGAGCGAGATGAATTTGTTGGGCTATTTTCCACCGAAGATCAAACGGAAGGCGTCAATGCTTTTCTGGAAAAACGTAAACCCCAGTGGAAAAACGCCTGATCATGTCCAGTGTTGATGAGGTATTGTTTTCGGAACTTGCCCTTGCAGGGGGTAAGTCCATTGGTGTTGCCACGCTAAATGTTGAGAAGACCTTGAACAGTCTCAACTTGAATATGGTGGATTTGCTAACAACACAACTCAAGTCCTGGGCTGATGATGATCATATATTGATGGTCATGTTTGAAGGTGCTGGTGATAGAGCATTTTGTGCAGGTGGTGATATTCAAAGTTTGTATCGCGATATGTTGGCGAACCCAAAAGGTCCGTGTCGCTACTGCGAAGATTTTTTTGAGCGCGAGTATCGGCTTGATTATCTTATTCGTACCTACCCGAAACCGACCCTGGTCTGGGCTCACGGTATCGTCATGGGCGGTGGGCTTGGGATTGCATCAGCCTGCAGTCATCGGATTGGTACTGAGAAGACAAGAATCGCCATGCCGGAAATTACCATTGGCTTGATCCCAGACGCCGGGGCAACGGCTTCATTCTCAGCGATGCCAGCCCATTTCGCTTACTTTCTAGCCTGGACCGGTGCAAATATAAATGGCAAGGATGCGCACCTGGTTGGTCTGGTGGACTATCTGATCCCATCTGATACGAAATCCACCCTTTTAGCAGCGCTACAAGATGTTGACTGGTCCGATCAGCCTGGAAAGGATCTAGATAAATACTTATCAAGTCGCGCAACTGACACCCTTACTAACAAGGGTGAGGAAGTCTTCTCGCAACTCGAGAAACATGAGGAATTGATTCGACGTGTGCTTGAGCAATGTCTTAAGAGTGACGAGCCGGTCGCAACATTTGTTAGCCATCTCCCAGAGTTTTCCGTTGATCCCTGGCTTGAGAAAGCCGCAGCCACCTTCGCAGCGGGTTCACCAACCACCGCGCAAATTATTGCCGAACAATTTGCCAGGGCGAGACAGATGAATGTCAAAGAAATGTTTATGCAAGAGCTCACATTAGCTGTGCAGTGTAGCCGCCATCCAGATTTTGTTGAGGGGGTTCGCGCGCTACTCATTGACAAGGATAATCAACCTAATTGGCACTATGCGGTGATGGGTCAAGTACCTGCCGATTGGATTGAGGCACATTTTGAGTTGCCCTGGGATGAACATCCCATGGCAGATATGAATAGTTAGCAGGAGACGAATATGGCAAAGATTGGCTTTATTGGCATCGGCAATATGGGTGGTCCAATGGCGACAAACCTGCTGGCAGCAGGCCATGAGGTTAAGGTCTTTGACCTTGTGCCGGCGCTACTTGAAAATCTTCAAGCAAAAGGTGCAGAGGCCGTTGCAAGTGCAACTGAAGCAGCAACGGATGTAGAGGTACTGATTTCTATGCTCCCCGCGTCCCAACATGTGGCGCAACTTTATCTAGGTGATGAAGGGGTCTTAGACCAGGTCGCAAAGAATACACTGGTCATTGATTCCAGCACGATTGCCCCGGCCACCTCGAGAGAAGTTGCGAAGGCCGCGCTGACAAAGGGTGTTAGCATGATCGATGCGCCCGTATCTGGCGGTGTCGGTGGTGCGGTAGCTGGTACCCTGACCTTTATTGTTGGTGGCCCCGAGGCTGCATTCGAGGCAGCTAAACCGATTCTGGCAGCCATGGGTAAAAATATTTTTCATGCCGGGGAAGCTGGTGCAGGGCAGGTCGCAAAGATCTGTAATAACATGCTGTTATCTGTACTGATGACAGGTACGGCAGAAGCACTACAACTCGGTGTTGATAATGGGCTTGATCCTGCGGTCCTATCAGAGATTATGAAGAAAAGCTCCGGTGGCAACTGGGCCCTTGAGGTCTATAACCCTTATCCAGGGGTTATGGAAAATGTTCCTGCGGCGAATAACTACGAAGGTGGATTCTTAGTAGACCTTATGATTAAAGATCTGGGTCTGGCTATGGAGGCTGCAATGCAAGTTGGTGCTTCCACCCCAATGGGGTCGTTGGCAAGAAATCTATACCTGAATCACAAAAAACTAAACAATGGCCGCAAGGACTTCTCTAGTATTCAGGAAGTCTTTAACCGCAAGTAGACGTGGTTAATGGGAGCCAGGTGTATTTAACAGAAAGTAAGGTGACCCTGGCAAAAGCCAGGGGTAGTTACTAGTCAGTACTAACCCTTGCGCCATCCTCAAGCGCAAGGCTGGTGGTAGCTGCAAGGTTAAGTACTGCAAGGCAAATTTGATCCTGAGCGTAAACAACCTCGCCCATCCGCTTGCCGTTGGCATCCAGAATCTTTTCCCCATTCGTCAATTTGCGTGATGCGTTAACCCTTTGCAGGCGTTTTTTTAATTCACCCCGGTATTGCATCCGGGCAACAATTTCCTGACCAAGGTAACAACCCTTGTCGAAGGCGATGCCATGGTGCTTGTCGAGGTTATACATCTGGGGTAAGTAGGCTTCGCTGGTAGTCTCGTTAACCCAGGCGATGCCTTCTTCGATATCTTGTTTGATCCAATTTGCCATATCCGCTGCCTCAGGGCTGTTTGCTCGCTCAGGGCTGTTTGCTCGCTCAGGGCTGTTTGTTAGCTCAGGGCTGTCAATTAGCTCAGGGCTGTTACTCCAGAGTTCAAAGCGCCCGCTGTCGCTGATTTTGGATAATAGGCCTGCTTTGGTGTGAGACATTTGATGCAGCGTTTGTGGGGCATCTGCGCCAACCTGTGTCAGCCCAAAGCACTTATATTGACCGGACTCATCGGCCAGGGTTGCCTTTGAGAAGACAATGTACTTTTTCAAGAAAATCAACGTGGCATCAACCAGACTCTGGTGCAGGCGGAGAAGAAAACCCTGATCAATTCTCGCGATATGGAAGTTACACAACATCCTGCCTTGAATATTACAGATGGCGCCAGGCGAAATAACATCATCACCCAGCTTCTCGAGATCACAGGTCGTGTAGCCTTGTAAAAACTTCTGGGCATCTCGACCGATAACGGTAATGAAACCAAAGTGTTTTAGTTGAAGCGGATTTTCCATGGGGATCATTTTACATTCTGCCTCCGAAGAAAGGGTATAATTTTGCCTTATATCCTAATTTAGAAAATTTATTGTGACTGACGCGGTAAAACTCAATCGGCTACGGTGGCGTAGTAGACGAGGTATGCTAGAACTAGACCTGCTTCTGCTACCATTTTTTGACGAAGTCTATCGGGATTTACCACCGGACCAGCAGCAAGCATTCGAGATGTTGCTAGAAGAAGATGATCCGGATCTGTTGATGTGGTTTAGTCAAAAGGCGGTACCCGAGGACCCAGCGTTGGCAGCGCTGGTAAAATTTATTCTGGATCGTGTCCAACCCTAGCTTCCAGCCGTTAAACCAACTGGACCTGTCT
>CBDUKY010000145.1:0-7526 GCA_965367925.1 uncultured Pseudomonadales bacterium
CTACCCTATATACAGGTGGCGTCACAGCAACCGACTAGCGAGGTAGCCACTGCCAGCATGGTTCGTGATGGCGAACGGTTGCTAGTCACTGCCAATTCCTTGATCGTCATAGAAATAGGTGCATCTCATCTGAACGCGCTTTCCATGTTGCCATTAAAGACCAATCCGCTTGCGACAGAACCGGCGCCACAATCAAAGGTAAAAATCCTGGTCCAGCACCAGCAACGGTTTCGGATTGATCACCTGAAGGCGAGTGATATTCGTATTGATATCACCAATCACGGTCGTTTCGTTACGGGTGATGTCGTTGCTGATAGGTTCCGCGGTTCCATGATTGATCACAGTAGGCTTAAGGTCGCAAATCTGGATGCTGGAAATCTGAATATCAAGCTGAAGAATCATAGTGACGCGGAGATTGTCGGCAAAACCGCAGTGCAGAAAATTTCTCTTGAAGGTTTTGGCCACTTCGCTGCCAGCGAGCTTGAGTCCCAGAGAGCAGAGGTGAGTATGCGTGGCTATGCTGCTGGCCGACTCTGGGTGCATAAAGACGTTGTGGTCGTGACTGCCAATGAAGAAGCTGCAAGCGCCACGATGGAAGGATTACGTAATCGTGGCGAAGCGACTATCAGGCAAGGTTAGGATCAGGCTGGTCGATAGTTTGACTCAAGACCAGGCTGATCATCGGAACAAATAACCTTACCGGTTGCTACCAGACGTTCCATGGCAGCCAGAACGGACTGGGCAGCGGCAGGGTAGAGCTTCTTGTCCGTATCGACATACATGATAGGCACCATATCTCGTATCTGTGGCACATTATTTTTCACGCATTGCAGGATCTGCGCTTCTCTTTCTTCACGGTGGGCAATAAATGCCCGGACAAAATTGTGAACATCTTTGATGCAGGTACCATGGGTTGGCCAATAGGTATCTTCTGGTCGAGTTAACAACAGTTCCAGGCTTTCCATATATTGGGTCATATTGCCGTCAGGTGGTCCAATGACGCTGGTTGACCAGCCCATCACGTGATCACCGGTAAAGATGGCGTTTTCTTCCTTCAGGGCAAAGCAGATATGATTCGATGTGTGGCCAGGGGTGTGGAGACACTCGATGGTCCAGCCATCACCCTCCAGTAGGTCGCCATGATGAATTCTGACATCTGGCTTAAAATCCCAGTCTGCGCCTTCTTTAGCTACCATCCCCGGTTCGATACGGCCCACACCATGTGGTCCATAGCCGTAGGTAGGGCAGTTCCAATGGGCTTTCAGCGGCGCTGCTGCTGGAGAATGATCACTGTGGGTATGAGTGATGAGAATATGGCTGACAGTTTCTCCATCTAGTACCCGCTTTAGGGTGTCGATGTGCTCATCTAATAATGGTCCTGGGTCAATGACTGCAACATTGCCCTTGCCAACAATATAGGTGCCTGTGCCGTGGAAGGTGAAGCCACTAGGGTTTCTGGCAGTCACACGTCGAATCAGCGGTGTGATTTGTTCTATCTCACCATAGGTGAAGTCGTATTTTTGTATGAAGGGGATAGCAGACATATAACAGGTTTTTGATGAATGGAAGCGGCAGCTTAACGGATGCCGTTTCTGCTCGCCAGTATCGGGCAAGAAATGTACACTTTCGGATATATGACTATGTATTCTATGAAGTAATGATTTAGAATCAGTAACTTGACGCTATTATCTAAAATATGAATTAAGTTTCTCAGGTTTGCTGTTCGAGCCGCTAGAGCTATCGCGCAAGATTGCGCGGTGTTCTACAGGTGATAATCAGTAGCGGGAAACGATTCAGGAGATACACGAATGCCCTCGGACCAGGTTTCTTTTAAGCGCCTGATTGATATCGGTATTGCACTTTCTTCAGAGAAAGATAGCGATCGGTTGATGGAAACGATCTTGCTTGAGGCGAAAGATATTAGCCACGCTGATGGTGGGACTCTCTACATCCGTTCTCGCGATGATCAGTTAACCTTTACCATCGTCAGGACAGATTCCCTCGGTATTGCTCAGGGTGGGACCACCGGTGTTGAAATCTCACTGCCGCCGGTTGCCATGTTTGGTGAAGACGGGCAGCCAAACCTTAAGAATATCGTCAGCTATGCAGCCAACACGGGCGAAACCATCAGCATCTCAGATGCCTATTCAACGGATCAATTTGACTTTACCGGGACCAAGAAATTCGACCAGGGCACTGGCTATCATTCCCAGTCATTTTTGACCGTACCGCTTAAAAACAATACCGGCAGGGTCATTGGCGTATTGCAGTTGCTTAACTCTCTGGATGAAGAGGGAAAAGTTCAAGCCTTCCCTGAAGAGACTCAGCCCCTGATTGAAGCCCTTGCATCTCAGGCCGCTGTATCACTAGAAAATCAGAATTTGATTGAATCCCAGAAAAATTTACTGGATTCGTTTATTGAGCTGATGGCGAGCGCAGTTGACGCCAAGTCACCCTATACAGGTGGCCATTGCCAGCGGGTCCCAGAACTGACCAAGATGCTAACCGCAGCAGCCTGTGAATCGAAGCAAGAACCCTTTAAAGATTTCGATCTCAATGAAGAGGAGTGGTACGAGTTACATATTGGTGCCTGGCTCCATGACTGCGGCAAGGTAACGACACCGGAGTATGTGGTAGACAAGGCCACAAAACTCGAAACGATTACCGATCGTATCCATGAAATTCGTACCCGCTTTGAAGTGATTAAGCAGCAGCGGATTATCGACTACCAACAGAAACTCATCGATGGTGCGACCAACCAGGCTGAACTAAAGGAAGCCCTGGACGCCGAGCTTGCCCAGCTAGATGATGACTACGCATTTATTGCCGAGTGCAATGTAGGTGGTGAGTTTATGGCGGAAGAGCGTATTGAGCGTTTGAAGAAGATTGCTGAATACGAATGGACCCGGACCCTGGATGACAGAATTGGTATTTCCTTCGATGAAGCCAAGCGTAAGAACAGAACCGAGGCGCCAACGCTACCCTGTACAGAAAAACTCCTGGCGGATCGTGTTGATCACATTATCGAACATGACATGGTTGAACAAAGTGCAGATCCGGATAATCGTTATGGATTCAATGTTGATGTGCCAGAACACAAATACAACCTGGGTGAGATTTATAACCTGAGTATTGCCAGGGGTACCCTAACCGCAGAAGAGCGGTTCAAGATTAACGACCATATTGTCCAGACGATTGTCATGCTAGAGAACCTACCGTTCCCGAAACATTTGGAGCGTGTGCCTGAGATTGCAGGTGGCCACCACGAAAAGATGGACGGTACCGGATATCCGAAGAAGATTAAGGGTGGGGAGATGTCCTTACCCGCGCGTATTATGGCGATTGCTGATGTATTTGAAGCCCTGACAGCGGCGGACAGACCTTATAAGCCTGCAAAGAAATTAAGCGAGAGCATTAAAATCATGGGCTTTATGGTCAAGGATCAGCATCTCGACCCCGAACTCTTCAAGCTTTTTCTTAGCTCCGGTGTATATCGTGATTATGCAGATATGTACCTGGCCCCACATCAGCTGGACGAGGTTGATATCGAGCAATACCTTAACTAACCCGGCTGTAGGCTATGCATTGTTGGAAATTAGTGCTTCAACATGGACTGTCGCAGACCTTGCCAGTGCGGATAGGTCGTAACCACCCTCAAGGGTTGAGACAATTCGCCCCCCGGCATAGCTGTTTGCTAGCTCAACGATCAAACGAGTGATCCAACGATAGTCATCTTCCACCAGGTTTAGTGCGGCCAGTGGATCTTCCTTGTGGGCATCAAATCCCGCCGAGATAAAGATCATGTCGGGTTTATGCTTTTGAATTGCCGGTAGCCATTCTGCTTCTATTCTTCGACGAAATTCAGTGCTCGATGCGCCCTCATCTAAGGGCGTATTGAGAATATGTGGGTTGCTAAAATCCAGAAACCGATTTGGATAGAAATGATCTTGAAAGCTAGAGCAAACCAGCACATCTGGATTAGATTTGAAGATATCCACGGTACCGTTGCAATGGTGAACATCAAAGTCGAGGATCGCGACCCGATTAATATCGGGATCTTGCAAGGCACGTTGGGCACCAACCGCGACATTGTTAAACAGGCAGAAGCCGAATGCCTCCGCAAGCTCTGCGTGATGCCCAGGCGGGCGAATTGCACAAAAGGCGCGCTGGGTTTCGCCCCGTAAAATCGTTTCCGTTGCCTCAAGTACCGCGCCAGCTGCTAGTCTCGCAGCACGATTACTACCAGCACTCATATAGGTATCTGGATCAATATATACGATCTTGTCAGACTGTTCCGTTGCGATCACATGCTCGATGTAATCTGCCGGGTGAACCTGGCAGAGTTGTTCGAAGCTAATCTCCGTCGCTTGCCGTTCTGACATATCAGCTCGTACACCCGAGCTAGTCAGTGCATTTAGTACGGCAGGTAGTCGCTCAGGTCTTTCGGGATGATGGGGCATTTTGTGCAGTAAACAATCTGGATGAGTAATAAGAATTGGTTTCATCGACTAGTAGCTACCTATGCTTTTTTGTAAATAAACGGCCTTGTGATCCATGACGACTTCAAAAGCAATTTCGAGATGTTTGAGATAGGGTGAGGTTCGAGCAGGTTCGCCATTGATCGTCTCAACGACAATCTTTTGTAATGGCTCAAAGGAACGATAGAGTAGATGGCGTAAACTGGAAAAGTAAGCAGTTGGCAGCTCCTCGTTGGCAGGCGGCAGGATGGTTAATCGGCGGCCCTGTCGTTCAGAAATCATCACCAGGTTCTCGCCATGGTAGGTTAGATGATTACCGACAATACGCCTTGGTAAACTGCCTTTCAATGCATCAATAGGTAAACCACAGCTAGAGATTGGGTCAGTGGCATTGATCCAATAGATGCCACTAGCAGAAAACCGCTGCAATTGTCTCAGTGCCGCGGGAGAAATAAATTGCGGTCCAGGTATATCGGCAAAAAAGTAGCCTGAATAAATTTCACCGGAGAGTTCCATTAGCCTGATGGAGCGAAAAATATGCCGCCATTGAAATGCTGGCGCCTCTTGCAGCAATAATTCTCGGAACAAGATCCCGTATCTGTCCAGTAGTAGCCGGACACGATCCTTATTTTGCTCTTCCTGTTCGATAAGATCGTCCGAGGGCGCGGGGTACAGAACGTGAAACCAATTGCCAGCAAATGGAATGCTGCCTTTCCAGCGACCAAAACCAGATTTTCTAATGCGACGCTGTTGTCGTTCCAAATTTGCTTGCCGCGGCTGTTCATCACCGCTGATACCAGCTGCGCTGAACTTGTTTGTAATCCCGGTTCTAAGTGCCAACATGGTGTCGTTACTGGTGTTGCCTTGCCAGACGGATTGCCAGATCTCTTCACTGAGTGCGCTGCTGCTGAGGCCGGTTTTGTCTAGTAGGGTTGAGAAGTCATAGCGACTGTATCGATCTGTAAACAAGCTTGAAGGCACATTTTCATCCTGGGCGACCAGGTCAAGGTCTTCCTTGAAGCTAAATTGAATTTTTCGATCAGCATTGCCTAACCAGTACACATTGCCCTGTTGAAAAAGTAGATCCAGGTCTCTGGTCGTATATTCCGGCAGTCTCGCAGGGAAGAGTTCCCGCTCCCAGAGCCCCGGTTCCAGAGGCAGGTTTCTGAGACATTCAATGGTCTCAAAAAGTTTCTCTTCAGTAGTGTCGTGGCGAAAGCGGGTTTGCCATTGATAAAGAAAGGGGGTCAATTTTTCCAGACCAAGGGGGCTAAACGCCACCTGGGCTGACTGCCGAACAAAGCGTAACAAGATCTCGAAGTTTTGCGCTTCACACCAGTAGGTCTTATCAGAGTTTTCAACCAGTTTGCCAGTGATGACTGTCTGGTCATCTAGCAGCCGACTCAAGGCCTGTTCGAGATTTGCAGTGGGTATACCTGTTTTGAGATGAATCTCGTCACTGGTGATGGGGCCGTAGTATTGCAACCAGTTCGCAAGATGAGGTGCATCCGGGTCGTTAAACTTTTGCTGGAAGGACTCGCTATCTTCTCTGGCAATAATTAGCCGGGCCTTGTGATTCGTAACGGCAACCAGTTGCTTGTCCAATAATTTATGATCGAGTTCGAGCTGACTTGTGAGCAGTTGCCATTCTGCTACAGGCAATGCGGTGCGTTCCTTAACCCACTCGATTAAATCCGTTTCAGTTTCCGGGAAATAGCCGGGTCTTGTTCTTTGTCGTTTTTGAAGAAATTCAGTGACAATATCGACCGGGATCGCAGGCCTAAGCGCGGGTTCAAAGACGACTTCTTCAAGTAAGGATGGGTTTAGCCTTGAAGTCTTTGATGATTTAGGCTGATCATCCTTGTACATATAGGCATTTATTTGCCCATAGGCCACTGTACGAGCAAATGGACTGGGAGATTCGGTGTGCACTTCCGTAATGGCGATTGCACCTGTGTCTACTTCGTCCAACAACATGCTTAAGCTCTTTAGATCAAACTCATCTTGCAAACAGCTGCGCCAGGTCTCTAACAGGATCGGGAAATCTTCATATTTTAGGACCGCATCTAGTAGTTTTTGGGACTGGAGTCTGCTCATCCAAAGGGGCTTTCGTTCATTAAATCGTCCTTTCGATAGCAGCAATGAACGACCGGCATTTTCTCGGAACCTGGCGCCAAAGAAACCAGAACCTTCAAGCCGTTCCCGTAGCAAAGTTTCTATCTGGTTGGCAGGTACTAAAGAGAACAATTCGCGCGTATTGGTTTCATGGGCCAGTTGTACAACAAGACATTGGTCACTCACCCAGACTTCCGGTTGTTCACCCCATTTACGCTGCCAGCCAGCTTCCATCGCCATGGCCAGCGGCCGGTTCACCTCGGCACCCCAGCCAGTATGTAAAATCACTTGATGACCCGATGCCTTACCCGGTGAGGTCTGGGTTTTTTCGACCAGCAGATGATGGCGATGCGGCAGGTCTGCCCTTGTGTGCTGTTTCTGTTGTTTTAGTAACTTAAGCAGTTCTTTGATCAGGGTAGGCTGAAGAAAATATTCTGCTTCCAGCCTGGTTTCAAACCCGGGGTTGTCCAGATCCTCGTTCGCCTGCTCAAGAAATTTGCCGATCCTATCTGCAAAGTGGAAATTTCGATTAACACTTTCAGAGCGCCAGAATGGCGGTGCAAGTGAGGTCGGTTTAGCTGGTGTTACCAGAACATCATTATGGGTAATTTTTTTTATCTGCCAGTGCTGGGTGCCGAAGGCGAATATCTGTCCCACATGGGCTTCCCAGACAAATTCTTCATCCAGCTCACCTATCCGGGCGTTACTCTCATTGTGCCTGATTTGAAAATAGCCCCTGTCAGGAATGACACCACCCGATAGATAAAGGGACATCATCGCACCCCGGCGAGATTCAACCGTATTCGCATCCCGGTCGAGAAGAATCTTTGGACGTAATTCACGAATATGATTATCTGCATAACGTCCGGCGAGCATATTAATCACCAGATCAAACTGGGTTCTACTGAGGCCCTGAAAGGCAGTGGAACGTTT
>CBDUKY010000146.1:0-7506 GCA_965367925.1 uncultured Pseudomonadales bacterium
CCTTTTTATACGCTCATCTGGTAGCAAGCTCTTTTTGATAGGTAAAACATAGCACTTTTTACTGTCTGGAGACCAATTAGCTAATACTCAGATTTCGCTCCTGCAGCGAACGCTGTAATTCGCTATGTTTTTCTCTGGTGAGTGGATAATTCCATATGAATGCAATACTCAAAAAGAAGAACACACAAGGCACAAAGCAAAATGAATAGTGCAGCGCACTCAGGCCTGATGCATCGTTTGTTGCCTGGGCATTAAAGCCAAAGAACTCAACCAGCGGTAGCGCGATGGCTGCCGATGCCGCAATTGCAAACTTGTCAGCCATACCCCAGAGCGCCATATAAAGTGCACCCCTTTGTTCGCCTGTCTCCAGGGTATCCTGATCGATAACGTCTGCTGCCATGGAAGGTGCAAGAATTGCATTGGAAGGAGCAAGTAGACCTGTAAAGAAATTCAAAATCATGTAAAGCAAAGCGTCGCCTGGTTCGAATAAGAGGACCAGGGCAAAAATCATAACGGATAAACCTGTACAGGATGCAAGCAGACGATGTTTGTTAAATGAGGGCGCGATTTTCATGATGATTGGCGTGCCAATAAATTGTCCGACTAAATAGGTCAGGACGATCAGCGGCCACTGGGAGGCGTCAGCAAGTAGGTAAAGCGTGACGAAGAAGATGAACAAGGTGTTTATCGAGTTCCAGGCAATGGCGGCCATGACGTTTGACATTAGAAGGCGAAAAAAGGATCGGTTTTCAAGAATAACCTTGATCCCTCGTTTTAGATCTACTCGCTCCGTTGCGGAAAATGTTGGTTGTGGCACAAAGTAGAGTAATACCGGCACACTAATCACTAGTAGGGCCACAGTTGACCAGGCAAGTATTCTTAGCATTGGTTGTAAGCTGTCCGGTGTTTCCGGTGCAAGGCTTGCGTATCCTGACGAGGCGAGATAGGCGAGGAGCAAAGGCAATACAATAGCCAGTAGCGCACCAACAATGCCACCCCAGGTGCGTGCGCCCGTGATCTTTGAGCGCTCATGATAATCAGTAGAAATCTCGGCAACCCATGCCGTAAGAGGAATCAAGATCAAGGTCCAGCCAAAATACAAGCAGGCGACGCTAATTAGCAAATATAGGAAATCTGGTGTTTCAACAAATGGATCGAACACAGCCAGAATGGCGAGGCACATGACAGGCAAGCCGACAGAGATCCACAAACCCCGGCGCCCAAACCTGGCAGGTGTTCGATCGGACAACATGCCAATAAGCGGATCGGTGATAACGTCGGTGATACGGGTAAACATGATGACAAACCCGATTACCGTCAGGCTAATGCCGAATTCAGAAGCGTAGTAGGGGGTGAGGTAGAGGCTTAGTGGTAGTCCACCCATGGACAAGGGTGCGCTAAGAAAACCAAAAGCGAATAGTTCTTTCTTGCCGATCTTCATAAGCGCGCTCATCTACAAACGCACCACAATATGTCACACGGCTGATATCTAGCAAGTGCTGCCGTTAACAGGGCAACTTCCGGGATTGCGACAAATCGGTGCAAAGTGCCGCCTTACCACAGGTAAAACCGCTGGTTGCCGACCTGTTCTGACCGGCCCGGCCCAGGAGCGGTAGGCAAACCGGTGGGATGAAATAAATCCGGATAATCTCTGGTCTTTTTTAAAGGCCCGCAATGCCTCATCTGAGCACAATTCAATTGTTGAGAACTCGCATAAAGGGGTTATTCTTAGGCTCCTAAAGCGACGGATTTGTGCGCTATCGCGTATAATTGTAAATCGCGAGCAATTTGTAGACAGGTAAATCGGTTTCATGGGAATTCGCTTCAAAATATATGGGCTGACGCGTGCGGCTAGAACACTATCGGTGTTGTTCGCTGTTGCCACGACGGTGATTGCCTGCTCAGACAATAGCGATCAAGTGAGTCGCAAGCGCGCGGATACAAGTTATCGGGTTGTTGTCGAGCCAGTTGAAACCAGTAATCAACGGACACGTGTCGAAGCGGTCGGTACGTCCCGGGCCATGCAATCAATTACCCTCTATTCTGCTGCGGCAGGCGAGGTTGTTGCCGTTCACTTTACCCCGGGTGAGTTTGTTGAAGCAGGGCAGGTGCTGCTTGAATTGGATAGCCGGGATGAAGAACTCGCTGTGCAATTAGCTGAGGTGCAGTTGCAGGAGGCAGAGCGCATCTATGAGCGGTTTCGCAATAGCGCAGCAGCGGGGGCCACCGTTCCTACCACCCTCGATGCAGCCAAGACTGAGTTAGATTCAGCCAGAATCGCCCTGGAACGCGCACGTATCGCCCTTGAGTATCGTACTATCGAAGCGCCATTTTCTGGTTATGTGGGAAGCTCTGATATTGACGCAGGTGATCGAATTCAATCCAATACACCTATTACCACATTAGATAATCGGTCTTCTCTACTGGTGTCCTTTGAAGTACCTGAACTTCTTGTGGGAAAAATTAATGTCGGTGATTCCATTGCGATATCGACCTGGAACATTGACGCGGAAAAAGCGACAGGTGAGGTGATCGATATTGATAGTCGAATAAATCCTGATACGCGTACCTTCGTCACAAGGGCAGTGGTAGATAACAGCACAGACCGCCTCAGACCAGGTATGAGCTTTCGTGTAACACTGGATCTAGATGGTAATCACTATCCCGTTCTGTCAGAAATTTCCCTGCAATGGGGTGCCGATGGTTCCTATATCTGGGCGGTTGATAATGGCGTGGCAAAACGGGTACCTGTCAGTATCGTGCAACGCCAGAAAGGCAGAGTGCTGGTAGAAGCCGATCTTAATGTAGGTGACCTGGTGGTTGTCGAGGGTATTCAGCGTTTGCGGCCAGGGGTCACAGTCCAGCCGGATACTTCTATTGCCCATGATGGTCAACCTGCGATACCAGGTGCTGGCTAATGGCAAAAGTTACCCCTGAAGAAAAAGCTGAAGTTCGACAAGAGACAAATGATCTACCTAGCTTAAGCATTCGCCGGCCTGTTTTAGTGCTGGTGGTTAATCTGCTAATTGCACTTGCAGGTATCGCGGCGATTATGGCCGTTGAGGTGCGAGAACTTCCGGATGTTGATCGACCAATTGTCACAGTACGAGCCACCTATCCTGGGGCTTCACCGGAAACCATGGACGCGGAAGTTATTAGCCTCATCGAAGGTGCGGTGGCGCGGGTTTCTGGAATTAAGACTATGAGTTCCTCATCAGAGGAAAACAATGGCCGAATTCGAATTGAGTTCTTGCCGGGTGTGGATCTAAACAGCGCTTCCGCGGATGTAAGGGAGGCTGTTAGCCGAATATCCCGGCGTCTGCCAGAAAGAGTCGAGCAGGTGCTGGTAGTAAAAGCGGATGATGATTCCAGGGCGATTGTGAATCTGGCGGTGATGAGCGATACCTTAATGGAGGAAGAGCTCAACCGTATTGTTGAAAAAGACATTATTCCACCGCTAATTTCCATTGAAGGTGTGGCGGATGTGCAATTGTCAGGTTCCAGGCAACGCTTGCTCCGGGTCGTGGTGGACCCACTTCGTCTGACTAGCTATGGCCTGTCGGTTACCGATGTTGCCAATGTATTGGAACGTGCATCCTTCGATGTGCCAGCAGGTAGTTTTAAGTCTGAAGATCAAGAATTGATTGTTCGCGCTGATGCGTCTGTTGTCACCGCCGACCAGGTAGCCGATATCATCATTCGCGATACCCGGCGAATTGGGGATGTGGCAAATGTGTATTTTGGCCCTGAGGACGCAAATTCTTACACGCGCCTTGATGGCCGGTCCGTCATTGGCCTTGGGGTTGTCAGGCAAGCTCGTTCAAACACCATCGAAATTTCTACTAGCGTTCACAAGGTGCTCAAGGAGCTAAACAATCGTTTCGATAATGTTGAAATTATTGTTACAGATGACAATGCCTTGTTTATTCGCAATTCCGTCCGGGAAGTGTTGATCACACTGCTGTTAACTGTCGCCATTGTGGTTAGCACCATCTGGTTATTTATGGGTTCATTCAGGGCGACTATTGTTCCGAGTGTTGCTATTCCTGTGGCGCTAATCGGTACCGTTGCTGCGATCTGGTTGATGGGTTTCTCTATCAACATCATGACGCTGCTCGCCCTGGTGCTAGCGACAGGACTGGTGGTCGATGACGCCATTGTGGTGCTGGAGAATATACAGAGAAGGCGCGCCCAGGGACTTGGTAGTCGAGCCGCATCTGTTCTTGGTACAAGACAAGTTTTCTTTGCAGTGATCACCACAAGTATTGTGCTGATCTCTGTGTTTGTGCCTATTGCATTCCTGCCGAGCACAGCCGGTCGTATGTTCCGGGAATTTGGTTTTGTGCTCGCCGTTGCGGTTGCCATATCGAGCTTTGTTGCCTTGTCCCTGGTGCCGGCCATGGCATCAAGATTACCTATCGATGAAAAACCCAACTGGTTTACCCAGTGGTTGATGGGCATTGGTGAAGTTGTTAGAGATGGCTATTCAAGTGCGCTGAATTGGGTCCTACGATTTCCTGTGCTGGTGTTGCTGCTGGGCGCAATCCTGGCGGGTGGCGCGGGCTCCCTATTTACTGTGCTGGATAAGGAGTTATTGCCACCGGAAGATCGGGGCTTAATCCAGGTTCGAGCGTCTGGTCCAGACGGTGTTGGCATTGGATATATGGAGCGACAGACCGCGAAAATTGAGGATGTGCTAAAGCCGCTCGTGGATGCCGGCGAGATCGAATCGCTATTTACCATTGTTGGCACCTGGGACCCAAATAGGAGTCAGGTAACAGCGCCATTGGTGGATTGGAGTAAGCGGGATAGAAGCCAACAAGAAATCATGGCGTCTCTACGTGGGCCAATGCAGGACATATCCGGTGTGCGGGTTTCTGTGAGTAGTAGCAATAGCCTAAATCTTCGCCGGTCTGATGGTGGTTTACAGGTTGCTTTGCTTGGTAACGACTATTTGGAAATTTTTAGCGCTGCACAAAGATTTACTCGTGAAATTGAAGCCACCTCGACGACCTTAACCGAGCCTGAGATATCCTACGAACCAACCCAGCCACAATTGTCTGTGGATATTGATCGACGCCGTGCGGCTGATCTTGGCGTTGATCTGGATAGCCTGGCGACTACCTTGAGGGCCATGATCGATGGCGATGAGATTGTTGACCTGAACGTTGGTGATGAAGCCGTACCTATCGTCCTCGAAGCCTCCACCGGCGAAATCAATGATCCGACAGATCTGGTTAATCTCTACATTAGCGCCAGAAACGGTAACCTGTTGCCATTATCTAGTATCGTCACCCTGAAAGAAGAAGGTGTCGCGGCAGAATTAGATCGTCAGGCCCAGCGACGTGCAATTGAGGTTAATCTCAATGTTGAGGCTGGCTATCCGCTACAGGCAGCAGTAGAGGAATTGCAAGCCATCGCTAAAGCTTCTCTGCCTGATAATATTGATATGATATTGCTTGGTGAAGCCGCTACATTGCAGGAAACCTCTGCAGAGGTCGCCATGACTTATGCGATAGCGATTGCCGTGGTTTTTCTTGTGCTCTGCGCGCAGTTTGAAGGCTTCGCCAGCGCCATTGTCGTCACCCTGATCGTGCCTTTTGGGGTTGCGGCAGCCATATTTGCACTCTTTATGAGTGGTACCTCGGTAAATATTTATTCTCAGATTGGGCTTGTGATGTTGATTGGTTTGATGGCGAAAAATGGCATTTTGCTGGTTGAATTTGCTGATCAGCTCCGTGACGAGGGCTATGAGTTAGAAGAGGCTATCAAGCAAGGGGCCCGGATTCGATTGCGACCGGTTTCCATGACGTTAATCTCCACGGTGCTAGGTGGTTTGCCCCTGATTCTAAGTACAGGCGCTGGTGCAGAAGCAAGAGAGTCCATTGGCTGGGTTATTTTCGGTGGTCTAGGATTGGCAGCAGGTTTTACACTGTTCCTCACGCCAGCGCTGTACTCTGTCGTGGCGCGATTCTCAAAAGCCAGGGCCCATGAAACTCATCGACTACGTGAAGAGTTACAAAGTGCGGAGCTGATGCTCAACCAGCACTAGATAAATATAAACCAATCAATCAGGGAGAATCGGTTTGGCTACACATCAGGAAATTTCAGGTGTCAGTGATGAGGATATGGTCAACCGGATGCTTGCGAGCCATGATGGTCGCTTCGGTGATGCTTTCTGGGCTTTCTTCACACAACATGTAGCACCTCACCTTGACGCGAATCCTGCGGTAGTGGATCTTGGTTGTGGCCCCGGCTTGCTGCTAAGAGATATTGGTAAGCGTTACCCAGAATCAACCTTATCAGGCTTCGATATCACCCCGGCGATGATTGCTTATGCGACAGAGCAATTGCAGTACGAGGGACCAACACCAGATTTTCAATTGCTAAACCTGGAAACCGAATCGCTGCCAGTCGCAGATGAAAGCATTGACCTGATTACCATGGTAGCAGTGCTCCATGTGCTGCCTGAGCCGTTACCTGTGCTTAAAAAGATACGTGATGGCTTAAAAGCAGATGGCGTATTTCTTTTACAGGACTGGATTCGAACATCCTTGCCGCTCTATTTAGACCGAATGATGGGGGATGTGCCAGCTGATAAGCTCGAGTCAGTACGAGGCTCGATGTATCGGCTATTTCCTGCACACAACAAATATACTGAGGAAGACTGGCTCTGGTTACTCGATCAGGCTGGTTTCAAAGTAGAGGTTCATGAGCAACTTACAGGGCCTCACTTTTGTACCCTGGTATGCCGTAAAGTCTGATTGAATCTTAGACGGAAAAGCTCTCCAGTGCTGATTTAGTCTGGCAGGATTCCGGTTTACTTTGAGCCCCAGATCTTCGCAACGGCGCGATCATCTCCAAGTGACGCGATGATGATGCCAAGTAAACCAGCGCCACCAAAAACCACTACCGGCAGGAAATAGTGCCAGGACTGCATAATAAAGATGACGAGAGCTGCCAATGCTAGAAACATGGCACTCGCCGCGAACAATATGAGTCTATGTGACGCTTTGTAAACATAAGCCTGGTCACCAAACTCAAAAGGTTCGAGAATGGGCGCAAAGAGTTTTCGTAATAACTTTTTCATTGGCCTAATTTAGCATCCATTGCGACATCTATACATCGAAACAACACTCCTGACAGAAGGCTGTCAGGAGTCATGGCGTAGACTATCGTAAAGTCAATTGGGTCATGGAGTCGAATATGTCAGGAAATGCAAGCAAGCAGTCTGGGAAGTGCCTGTGTGGTGCGGTGAGTTTTGTTGCTGAAGGGGTCGACCCTGAACTCCACGCGTGTCATTGCAGTATGTGTAGAAACTGGGCCGGATCACCATTGTTAGCTGCGGCGGTAAACAAGATTAGTTTCGAGGGTGAATCCCATATCAAACGATTTGCCTCGTCAGACTGGGCAGAACGAGGCTTTTGTGACACCTGCGGAACTAGCCTGTTCTACTACCTGAAAGAAGCTGATCACTACATTGTTTGTACTGGTAGCTTTGCCGAC
>CBDUKY010000147.1:0-7499 GCA_965367925.1 uncultured Pseudomonadales bacterium
TCAAAATCAAATGCTTCAAGCTCAATATCTGCTGCTTCTGCCGATTCAGATATCTCATCAACTGCATCGACTTCACCCAGAGCAGTATCTTCCAGCTGCACTTCTTCGCTACTTACGTCTTCTAGATCGAAGTCAGCGGCATGGCTGGTGGCTTCTGCATCATCAACGATAGATTCAAGTTCTTCGAGTGTTTCTAGCGCCTCGAGCTCAGCTTCACCTGAGTCAGCTTCTTCAATTTCGAATTCGCCGAGATCAAAATCTGCATCAGACTCACTGATCTCAATCAGCCCTTCTTCCACCGACAGTGTTTCAGGTTCAATCGTTTCAAGAGACACGTCTTCCGTTATCGCAGACGACTCTTCGATGAGACCAGGATCCTCTATCTCGAGGGCTTCCAGTTGATCCACAGCATCGGCCAGGGACTCGACATCCTCAGCTTCTATATCCGCTACCTGTTCAACAGTCTCAATCTCAAAGCTGTCATCATCGACTGCCGTATCTACCTCGGACTCTTGCGCCTCGAAGTTATCGTCATTCTGTAGATCCTGATCTGAAAGCGAGTCCTCTACTATAGGTTCATCTTCTACAGCTGGTGCCTGTACCTGTTGGCCTGCAGCAATTGCGTCAGCTCGCGCCGCAAGGGAATCGGCGACAGTAAATTCATGCTGCTGCTTGTTTTTAAATGCCTCTACCCCGGCGGGCAAGTGTTCTACAACCTCAGCAATAAACTCGAGCAATGCCGGTGTTATCTCAATGGTATTGTCGATTGCTCGGTTGAGCATATTCTCAACTGACCAGGCGAGCTCGCCAACAACACTTGCGCCAACCATGCGGCCGCTACCTTTTAAGGTATGAAAGGCCCGGCGAACTTCCGCTCTCGCATCAACATCTTCGATATCAGATTGCCATTTCGGCAAATATTCCTGGATGGTCTCGAGAACCTCCTCGGCTTCTTCGATGAATATTTCTAAAATATCATCATCAACAAGTTCGTCTTCTTCCTCGATCTCGTCAATAGACTCAACTGCTGATTCGATTTGTTCTGGCTCTGATATTGTCGGACTAATCGTGACTAGCTGATCAGTCGCTTCACTATCCGTCGGCGCGTCGTCTTCTTCTTCGGCTGCAGTATCCGGGACTTCAATGTTTGCTGCTGCTTCGGATTCCTCAATCTGGTCTACTACCTCCGGCATTGAAAGATCCAGTTCATCACTTTCGTCGCCAGCGTCTGATTGCAAAGCTTCTGGTGCTTCCAGGTCTTCAGCCTGAGCGACGGGATCAGCATCTGGATTATTGACATCAAAGCCCAGCTTCGCAATTGCAGCTTCAGCAACTTCAACCATCTGCCAGTAAGGATCTTTAGCGTTTTCGAGCAAACGCTCTAAAAAGTAGTCAATACTTGTAATGGCATCTGCCAGGTCATCCATATCAGCAAGTTCAGGATTCTCGGTCCTGACCATCAATATGTTGTCGACATATCGAGAGCAAGCGCTAAGCACATCTGCGCTACGTTGCTGATTGACAATTGAGAGTCCACCACCCAGGTTGCGTAAATTTTGAGCCAGGGTCTCTAACTTATCTTTCGAAAAATCATTTGAAATATATTCGATAACTGCATCTTTACTATGTGCCAGACCAACTCTGGTTTCCCGCACAACGGCTGCCTGGGCCTCATCTAGATCGCCAAAAGTATCTGCTTCACCATCTTCATCAACATCGCCTACAAGCCGATTTAAATCTGCATGGATTTCTAACAAGGCGCCAGCGATTGAAAGAAGCTGGTCTTCAGATGGGTCCTCGGAACTTGACTCAATTTCCTTTAATACAACAATTTGCTCTGCAATGCTTTGCTGATGGTTAGTTTTTCCAACAACCATAAGCGTACTTGCGATTTGCTCCATTGGTTCCAACAAATCTACAATGTCTTGCTTATTTCTAGCACTGGAACGAACATACAAATCTAGTTTGTCCGTCACCCCATTTAGTTCTTCGATAATAATTCGTGAAACCGTCGCGACAGTTTCATCATCAGGCCCAAAGTCTACTTTTTCGGTCTCAACCGTTTGAGGTGCTGTACCGCTGGCAAACAATTTAAGCGCGGCTTCAATTTTTGGTGTTCGTTTTGTCGCTGCATCCAACTGCTGATGTAAATCCTCAACCAGTCCTTCTGGTAGCGGTGTTGATAAAGTTGATGGCTCACCTTCCGCAAGTGTCTTCATGGTGCCATCGACTCGCTTCAACAGATTCGCCGTGGTCGCATCAAGCTTAAATCCACCTGTTAGCACACCTTCTATGAGAGCGATAATGAGTTGCGCGAAGTATCCCGCTGGAGATTCACCGCAGATCTTCGCTTGCTTCTGCATGACCCTGGCCATCATCGCCAGGCTTTCTCTTGGCGATTGCTTCTTAAGCAACGAGACGAGTGATTGATGATAGCGTTGACGCAGTTTGCGCATGGTCGCTGGACCATTTTCCGCCACATAGTTAGCAACAACATCATCTGTTGGTGCCAACGAGAATACAGAGGCCACATCTTCACCAGCATGTTCATCTTCGGCAAATAGCTTCTCTTCACCGCGAGACACACGAAGATTATTGACAGTGGGGGCCACAAATTGTGGATTATCGTTTTGTTCTCTTTGGATACGATCAAGATATCCCGGCATCTGCAGTATGGTTTGCATAAGCAGTTCCTGGGCATGTCCAACATCAGGCACATCGCTATTCATTAGCGATTGCGCGAGCGCTTCCATTTCGGAGGCGATCAGAGTTGGGCCTTCGATCTCGACCATTTTTAACGTGCCATGAACCTGATGTAACGCGGTCAGGCAAGCGCGCATGCTACTGGCGTCGTCAGCAGATTCAGCAACTGCTTCCAACGCATGCTGTGCTTGATTTAGGGTCTGGGCGATATCCGCCTTGATCCAATCTAGCGCTACGAAATCCTGGCTGGCGCTCATTTACTCGTGTCCCTGGTTACGTTTTGTAACGTTTAATTTAGTTTGATCCTGGACCGCTATTTAATCTGGTAACTTGAAACCCGTGACCGAGGAGCGCAAATCATTGGTAATTTCTGCAAGGTTACCAACAGCAATCACCGTCGACTGCGTACCTTCCGTGGTCTGGGATGTAATCTCTTCAATACTCTTCATGGTGTTGGAAATTCGACCCGCTGAAGCTGCCTGTTGTCTCGCAGCATCAGAAATATTTTCAATAATTTCCGCGAGCGAACTCGATACTGATTCAATTTCACCGAGTGCGACGCCAGCATCTTGAGCCAATCGTGTTCCCTGAACCACTTCAGAGGTCGTTTGCTCCATCGATGTTACTGCTTCGTTCGTATCACTTTGAATGGTCTTAACAAGTGCAGAGATCTGCTTTGCCGCAGCACCAGATCGTTCTGCAAGTCTTTGTACTTCATCTGCCACAACAGCGAATCCCTTACCAGCATCGCCAGCCATGGAGGCCTGAATTGCCGCGTTTAGAGAAAGTATGTTTGTCTGGTCAGCAATATCGTTAATCAGCGAGACGATATCACCAATTTCTTGTGAGCTTTCACCAAGCCGTTTGATTCGTTTTGCCGTTTCTTGAATCTGGCCACGAATATTGTCCATACCATCAATCGTATTTTGTACTACCGCCGCACCATTGTTTGCAATTTCAACAGAGCGTTCCGCCACAGACGATGACTCCGCCGCGTTATAGGAAACCTGGTCAATGGAGACAGCCATTTCATTTACCGCTTCAGATACCTGCGCGATCTCGGCTGCTTGTCGTTTCGCCGCTTCAGACAACTGTGTAACAGAATTCTTAGTCTGGTCTGCGGCAGAAGAGACTGCACCAGATGTATCGTTGATTTGCGAGACCAGTGATCTGAGTTGGTCGATAGAGAAGTTGATCGAATCCGCAATCGCACCGGTAAAACTTTCCGTGACTGTTGCCTGAACCCGCAGGTCACCATCTGCAAGGTCCGCTAGCTCGTCTAATAACTGCAAAATTGCTGCTTGATTCTGCTCGTTTTGAACAGCAGTTTCCGAAACATTCTGATTCGCCTCGCGATAGATCAACAAGCTAATGAGGAAGATGATGATAAACGCGCCGCCTGCACACAGTACGCCGACAAGCGGCGATGTGATGCTAATCCCATCACCATCTGCGTAGTTAGCCGCTAGCCGATCGGCAATATTTGTGTATTCGTCTGCACCAAGCTGAATGGCCTGGGCTGCCGCCTGCACCCTGGCAATGTCATCTGCTTTCGCCTGGATTTCCGTTAGCTGGGTAGCGACGGTTCTAAATAATTCTTCGACCTTCGCAAGATTGGTTTGTATACCTGCATCATTGACCGGTACAAGTAGCAGGTCCCGGTCACCGTCAATCAGGCCACGGAGGACTTTGTTGAAACTCTCACTATCGCGACCCAGGTTTTCCGTTAGATTATTCGATGAACCAAGCTCAACAATCTTATCGACGCTGCGAGAAATTCTTTCAATCAGTAGATTTTGTCGCTGGGCTAACACAACCTGATTAGCTGGCAATGAAAGTCGCAACATGCCAGCAATAATTTTATTGTTTTCCTGCTGTATAGCAGACATGGTGATCGCAAGATCACCTGAAATATCCTGCAGATACACAATGGAATCACGATTATTAACGATTGTTTCTAACTGGACCCTCGTACTGCTCCACAGTTGAGCTATCTTTCCTACTTCACTCCTGGCATTACCTGTTGCCCCGGGCAGACCTTTAACCGGGCTGCCATCCCGGATATAGCCTAGCTGGCTATCAAACTCTGATTTTTGTTCCGTTAGTACCGGGAACAATCCAAGCTGCCCAGACGCTGCAGCCATAGCATTTTTCGCAATTCCCTGAGACAGGGTTTTTAGATTGTGGGTGATTTCGAGGTACGCGGCGTTTTGTGCCGCTGCCTGCTGACCCAGATAAAAATTGCCAGCAAACCCAGCAATGAGGAGTACTAGCACAACACAGAGGCCGGAGATTATCGGCTTCCTGATAGTTCGACTAATAACACTGGTTTTTTGATCTGCCATCTACTTGATCCTTCGAATAATTAGGCTTGCGCTAGCTGTTCAAATTGAGGGTCCGCAGCTAACTCAGACAAACTGAGAATCGGCCACTCATTGCCGCCTACTCGATAACATCCCTTTATAAAGGGTTGGAACATCTCATCGACATTAGCCGTCGAACGAAATGCATCTTGTGGGAAATGCTGCATACCCAGCGATTCATCAACAATGAAACCCACATAAAGTTCTTCATCTTCTACCGCAAATATTCTTCGTTGTGCGCGGGCAAGGGTTGAAGGTGCGCCAAAGAATGTTGCCAGATCAAGGATCGGCATCAGCCGCCCTCGGACATTGGCGATGCCCACGACAAAGTGTTTAACCCCTGGGAGTCGTGTTGCCTGGGGAACTCGCATGAGTTCTGCTATTTCTCCCATGGGCGCAACAAACCGATGTCCCATTAAACTAAACCCGAGGCCATTCCAGTGGGTCTGAGCATTCTCCTTGGCTGGCAACTCAAGCGCCAGTTGCTGGCTCCGCTCAGCGATCTCAAGCAAACAGGAAAAAGGGCTAACCTCACTCATGGCATTACTTTCTTCATCACGGAGACCAACTCCGGTGCATCTACAGGTTTGGTGATATAACCACTGGCACCTTGTCTGGCACCCCAGACCTTATCTGTTTCCTGGTTTTTGCTACTGACAATAATGACCGGAATATGGCTCGTGGTATCACCCCGACAAATTTGCCTGGTCGCCTGAAATCCGTTCATATCTGGCATCACAATATCCATCAATACACAGTCCGGTTGCTCTGCTGCGGCCATCGCCACACCATCACGACCATTTTCTGCGGTAATAACCTCAAAGCCCAGATCTTCCAGCATAGATTTAAACTGATAAATCTCAGTGGGCGAGTCATCGACTACTAACACCTTCACCATCAATAAACCCTCAACCTGCCGCTGTTACATGATCTCGAATTGCACTTAGCAATTCGTCTTTGCTAAACGGTTTAGTCAGGTATTGGTCCGAGCCAACAATCCGCCCCTTGGCGCGATCAAATAAGCCATCCTTACTGGAAAGCATGATGACCGGCGTGCCCTGGAAGGCTTTATTATTTTTGATCAACGCACAGGTCTGGTAGCCGTCGAGGCGGGGCATCATAATGTCGACAAAAATTATCGAAGGTTGAGAGTCAGCAATCTTGGCAAGCGCATCAAATCCGTCAGTCGCAGTAATCACTTCACAACCTGCTTTGCTGAGCAGCGTTTCGGCGGTACGTCGGATAGTTTTACTATCGTCTATGACCATCACCTTGACGCCTTCGAAATTGTCTTCCATATCCCTTACCTTCCATCGACTCGCTTAATGGCGAAAATGCAAAATTACATTCCGTGTCGGTGCTTTAGAGGCGTTTTTTAACACAGTTGTTAAACTCAATCCATAAGTACCAGTGAGCAAAGGGAATTTGATCACAAAGCGCGAATAAGTAGTTTACAATGTGCCATGCAGATTTAATTTGGTGGTAAGTCATTGGTATTTAAACTTGGCGTAGTAATGGACGACCTGAAGTCCATCAATCAGAAGAAAGACAGTACGCTGGCGATGATGGAAGCGGCCCAGAAACGAGGCTGGGCACTTCATGTTATGTATCAGCAAGATATCTTTATCTCTAATGGTGAAGTACACGGCCAGCAGAAGGTTATCCGCATCATCGATGGTGACCCCTGGTATCAGATAGAAACAGAGCTCACCACGCCGCTAGCTGCCCTTGATGCCATCTTGATGCGTAAAGATCCGCCCTTCGATATGGAATACATCTACACCACCTATATGCTTGAAATGGCAGAAAAATCCGGTGTCAAAGTACTTAATCGGCCTGGCAGCATCCGTGACTGCAATGAAAAGCTCTTTGCGCTTCATTTTCCACAATGTTGCCCGCCCCATCTGGTCAGCCGTGATCCAGATAAGCTAAAGGCATTCCATCAAGAACATGGGGATGTCATTTTCAAACCACTAGATGGCATGGGTGGCGCATCGATCTTTCGCCTCAAGCCTGATGATTCCAACGTCTCGGTAATTATCGAAACCCTTACCCAGCATGGCGCTCAGCAGATTATGGCGCAAAAGTTTATTCCTGAAATCAAAGCGGGCGATACCCGTATCCTATTGATCAATGGTGAGCCTGTCCCTTACGGCCTTGCACGTATCCCCGCCAGGGGAGAAACCCGGGGCAATCTAGCGGCTGGCGGTTCCGGTGTTGCGAGACCGCTCAATGACCGGGATCGATGGATCTGCGAACAGGTTGGCCCGGAATTGAAAGCAAGAGGACTCTATTTCGTCGGTATCGATGTGATTGGGGACTATTTGACCGAAATTAATGTTACCTGCCCTACCTGTATCAGGGAGATCAACAAAGCCTATGATCTTGATATTGCAGGAGATTATATGGATTTCGTGGAGCAGTTGATTAGCT
>CBDUKY010000148.1:0-7484 GCA_965367925.1 uncultured Pseudomonadales bacterium
AATGGCGGCAAGATAGCCGCCATTTTTTATCTGTTGTAGACCTTTAGCTGTCGAGTAGGGCGCTCGCTTGTCCTTTAATGACAACCGTACCTGCCTCGTCAGTAGTTGAGACGTCAATGTCTGCAATCTTTTCGCCGTTTTCTTCACGGATACCTGTGATTGTTGCAGTTGCGGTGAGTGTTGCACCAGGAAAAACCTGTGCTGTAAAACGAACACCGTAGCTTTTCAATCGACCATCACCAACATAGTTAGTGAGCATTTTTCCGGTCATACCCATCGACAACATGCCGTGAGCAAATACAGATGGATAACCTGCGATCTTAGTGGTGAAGATTTCATCAGTATGCAATGGGTTGTAGTCACCAGATGCCCCGGCGTATTGAACAATCTGGGTTCTTGATAGATTGCGACAGACTTCTTCAGAATAAGTATCGCCGACTTTAAGTTCAGATGCTTTTAATGCCATGTCGTTGCTCCTTATGCTGATGTGGCGGGTTTTTCGGTGCGAACACCGACACTGGTTGCTGTGACAACGAGTTCACCTGATTGATCGCGGTATTCTGTCACTGATTCACTGAATGCCAGCTTGCCACCACGGCGGCCTTCTTTTTCCCAGGACTTACCTGGTTTCGTTGTTGCTGTTAGTACGTCGCCTACCTTGACCTGACGATGATAAACATAGTGTTGTTCGGCGTGTAGGCCGCCACCGCCACCGCCGCCACCACCGCTGCCTTCGCGTTTGGTAATACCTGTTGGCTCTTTAGCTGATCCAAACCATTCTTCACCGATCTTAGGACGGAGGAAATAGTTAGGGTCAAATTGTGCACTCGCCTGGACGAACGTTGGTGGTGCGATGATGCCTCCACACTCTGTTGTCCTGGCATAGTCTTCGTCGTAATAAAGCTCGTTAGCGTCGCCGATCGAACGCGCGAACATCATTACATGCCCGGCTTCGATAGGAAATTTATCTGCTGCCATGTTTACTCTCCCTCTATAAGAAATTGTAGGTATGTATTTGAGATTAATAGCTGGCCCAACTTACACCAGGATTAACCAACCGTGCAATGTATGAGCCGTCTCCTGGGTTCAAAATACACGGGTCAATCGACGCTAGATCGACTAATTGAGTGGAAAAACAAAATGAATGTCTTTTTTGCTTGAGAGGTAATTGCGCGGCATGTAATATTCCTACCCCCTGAAGCAGAAGCGACGAAATTGCTTTATTTTTAGGGTCAAATGTTGAACAAAGAAGAACAAAAAAACAGTATCAAGTTACGAAGTGTTGTTGGGATTGGTGTCATTGTTGCTTGTGTTTTTTAACTAAATTCTGATTCAACAGTTGCGTGCAAGATCAATAAGATCTGCAAGAAGCTAATAATTAGAAAAAATAATAATAAGTTTTTAACACAAGGTTAACGTTGCTTATGTCTAGACCGGTCCGCATTGAGTTCCCAGGCGCGCATTACTATGTGACCAGTAAAGGGCTTAATGACAAGTCGGTGTTTCGTGATAAAGAAGACAGAGCTGTATTTCTGAATGTGCTAAGTGGT
The DNA here is from genome assembly GCA_965367925.1 of uncultured Pseudomonadales bacterium. Lineage (GTDB taxonomy): Bacteria > Pseudomonadota > Gammaproteobacteria > Pseudomonadales > Azotimanducaceae > JAHRVQ01. Next base: position 1,551 of record CBDUKY010000148.1, read on the forward strand.
GTCGTTAGTCGATTCGGTTGGATGCTACATAGCTACGTCATGATGGATAGTCATTACCACCTGGTAGTTGAATGTCCGCAAGCCAACTTGTCTAAGGGGATGCGTCAATTAAATGGCGTTTATACCCAACACTTTAATCGTCGGCACATAGAAGATGGTCCTTTGTTCCAGGGTCGTTTTCGAAGTGTGTTGTTCGAAGCCGAAAATTACCTTCTGCCCCTGTGTCGACACGTGGTGCTAAATCCAGTTCGAGTGTCTGCATCTGCATCAGCTCAGCAATACAAATGGAGCAGCCACAAGGCAATGGCAGGGCAGGCGAAAGCACCTGAATTTCTTTCGACTGAGAAGGTCCTCGGCCAGTTTGGTAAGCGCGCCAAAGAAAACCAGCGTAAGTATCGTGAGTATGTGAAGGCAGGTATTGATGAAGCCTCTCCATTACTCGACCGTAGCAGTCAGGTACTCCTTGGATCGCCACAGTTCATCGGCGAGATGCAACCTATCCTCAATGGTGAAAAGCTTGCCAAGCGGGGTCCAAAACAAGCCAGACGTCGTCGCAGCTTGCCGGTTTTATTCCGCAATGTAGATCAAAAAACAAAAGCAGAACGAAATGAGCTGATTCGCAAGGCGCATATTGATCATGGCTACACCTTGATGGAAATTGGCGAACACCTCGGTTTGCACTACACAACCGTGAGCAAAGTCGTTAATCAGTAGCGATCGGGCAAATATTAGTTTGCGGATGGTTTTCAAGCCTGCTTAAACCTGCTTTAATTCCCCCAATCGTCGCGGTATGCTTGCGGCGAAAGCGATAATAACAATCAGGAGCCGTGTCGTGCGCAGAAGTCTTGGAAATGTACAGCAAGAGGAAGAGAGTGAAGTTGATTTGACGCCCATGTTGGACGTTGTCTTCATCATGTTGATCTTCTTTATTGTGACTGCCACCTTTGTCAAAGAAATTGGTATTGATGTAAATAGCCCTGATAAAAATCAGAACGTAAAGGATGCGGATAAGCAGAGCATCGTGGTTCAGATTACGAGCCGTGACCGCATTAAGATCCGTAACCGTGATATCGACTTCCGTGCAGTTCGGGCAAATATTGAGCGACTACACGCTGAAAGCCCAGAAGCACCTGTTGTGGTTCAGCCTCATCCAGAGAGCACGACAGAGACTATGATTCATGTGATGGACTCTGCACGCCAGGCTGGTGTATACAACGTATCAATCGCAGCGACTTAATCCCTGGTCAAACTAACCGTGGCATTGACCGGTTGAGCAGGAATAACAGTTTTTTATGATCTAAGCCTCGCACTGCGGGGCTTATTTTTTGGAGATACAGCAACGTGGAATTAATCCTCATCCGACATGGCTTGCCTGAGAAAATTGTTAATCAGGACGGGACACCAGCAGATCCACCACTTTCTGCAGAAGGTCTATCCCAGGCGGCGAAGATGGCCGACTGGATGGAACATGAGGCTATCGATAAGATCTATTCCAGTCCCATGCGCCGTGCGCTACAAACCGGTGAGCCGCTAGCCGAGAAGAAAGGCATGTCCATTGAGGTAGAAGAGGGTGTCGCTGAATATGACAAGCAGTCCCACCACTATATCCCAACGGAACAGCTAAAAGAGCTGGACTATGATCGTTGGCTGCGGCTTATGAAAGGCGAGACGGATGTAGATTTTCCTGTGTTTGCCGAGACAGTGGTCAACAGCCTGCAGAAGATCATTGCAGACAACCGCGGAAAGCGGGTTGCTGTAACCTGTCATGGTGGTGTGGTAAACGTCTGGGCTGCCTATGTCATCGGCATTGAACCGAAGCTATTTTTTAATCCCCATTACACTAGCATTAGTCGCTTTATGGCCTCCAGTGGCGGTGACCATACAGTGATCACTCTAAACGAGCATCATCACCTGAAGTAATAGCTGCCCGACGCCTGTTAGCCTTTTTGTTCTCTGCCTCGATCGGTAACGGCCTTGCGCCGCTGTTCCAGGGTATCTGGAGACATATCTCCGGAATGACCGAGGCTACGGCGCTTCTCTTCTATCAAACCTTCTGCGAGGCTATGTTGGACACCAAAATCGATGAGCTGGTGAACTGTTTTCAGGGTCTGCTGATCAACGTTACAAATATCCGCGGCAAGTTGTTTGCAATAGCTCAGTAGTTCATCGGCCGGGACAATAGCGTTAATCAGCCCCCATTTTTCCGCGGTATCCGCATCGATATAGTTTCCTGTGAAACTCATTTGTTTCGCCCGTGACACGCCGACCAGGGTTGAGAGTCGTTGTGACAACCCCCATCCTGGCACAACGCCCATCCGAACGTGAGTGTCAGCAAAGCGTGTGTTTGGCGATCCAATCAGAATGTCGCACATCAAAGCAATTTCAAAACCACCGGTAATCGCGAAACCATTGATCGCGCCAATGAGCGGTTTGCCCACGCCGGTGATTGCTTCTTGCAGATCAACACCTGTGCCTTGACGCAAACCCTTCTGACCAAGCTCCTTTAAGTCCAGACCAGCACAAAATGCTCTGCCGGCACCGGTCAGGATGATGACCTTTGTTGCATCATCAGTTGTCAGGGCGACAAAGGTGTCTGCAATCTCCGCCTTGAGTGCGGTAGAAAGGGCGTTTAGTTGTTCTGGCCGATTGAGGGTGACAGTTGTCACGCCATTGTCTGTTTCTGTAACTACCAGCTTTCCCATGTGGTTAACCCACCCTTGTGCTTTGGCCGCCATCGACCGGTAAATTGACGCCAGTGATGAAATTCGCTTCATCACTGGCAAGAAATAATGCGGCATAGGCAACATCCCAGGCAGTACCCATCTTACCTCTCAAGGGGACAGCCTTATCCCGGCTGGCGATAACCTCCTCTCGCGCCCGACCCTGCATATTGCTGTAACCCTCAATGGCCATGGGTGTGTTCATGAGACCCGGTAAGATACAGTTTGCGCGAATACCATGCTTGGCTTGTCCCATCGCAATATGCTCTGTCAGCGCTATGACACCGGCCTTTGAGGTTTTGTAAGCCAGCATACCTGTGGTCGCGATAGCAGCAACAGACGAGACGTTGTTTATTGCACCTGCCTTTTGTTCACGCATAACTGGCAAGGTGTGTTTACAGGTGAGATACATGCTTTTCAGGTTTACATCCATGATGCGCTGCCAGTTCTCTTCTTCAAGATACAGCACATTTGAGTCCCGAAACCCAATACCAACATTGTTGTGCAATATATCAATGCGGCCGTAGGCATCCAGACAAGCAGCAACCATGGCCTTGCAGTCTGACTCCTGTGAAACATCCATTTCCAATGCTGTGGCGTCGCCACCTTCATCTCGAATCATGGCGACAGTTTCAGCGGCACTTTCTTCTCTGAGGTCAGTGACAAGCACTCTGGCCCCATGTCGGGCGAATAGCAGGGCAGTGGCGCGTCCGTTGCCAATGGTTTCCCCTGGGGTCTGGCCCGCACCGGTGACAATGGCAACCTTATCTTTGAGTCTCATATTGATTCCTTTTGCTAGCTGACCAACTGGAAGTTTGCCCATGGTACGTCGCAAACGAGGTGCGAGGCAAAAGTCCTGTGCTTATACTAGTGGCTGGTGTCATCCACGGCAGATTCTCGCTCCCTATGAAAGGCTTTATCATTTTCTTCTGCGTTACCGCAGCAATCATCTGGGTGCTGCGCATTATGCGTAAACGCGAAATCGAAGCCTTTATGGCCTCGGATGCGAAGATGCTAGATGGTTGGCAGAGCAAAACGGAAGTCGAGGATCAGCAGATAGATCCAATTCTGCTGCGGGCACAAGCCTATGCAGAACGAACCGGGGCAATCAATGTCCAGCTGCCGACGACCCCGGAAAAGAAGCCATCGTATCTCCTCAAGCAACAGGCATTTTCCAGCAACGAACGGCAGCTATTGTTAAAGCTCCAGGAAGGCCTCGGACATGGACATGTGATCTATACCAATGTGCCGATTGAGGACTTTATCGCCAATCCGCCACAAACAAAGGCAAAGGTAAAATTCTTGCTGTGTCGTCAGGCAGATTTGTCCATTGTCGGCGCAGTCAGCTACGAAGACGATGCTAATATTCTGAAATTACGGGAAGTGTTCGCGTCGGTCGAACGACCCTTGCTGGAGTTTAAATCCTCTGAACCCGTGACCGATAATGCGATTGCGGGACTGATGAATCTGCTTAATCAGGATCAAGTACGCTGCCCGAAATGTGATGCCAGTATGGCGCTAAGAAGCGCCATTAAAGGCAAGCATGCAGGTAAGAAAGTCTATGTCTGTAATCAGTTTCCTGATTGTCGCGGGGTTGTGCGAGCGCCAGTCTAGCTAGCTGTTGCAGGTTGCTGGGTCATTTGCTCTTCATCAACCCGGCAGCGAATCATTTCTCTCACATGTTCACGCAATTCCTCGACAGACAGGGAGTCATCGGGGATAACAGGCGGTAAAACTTCCATTCTGACATCGCTGCGACCATGGAAATTGAGACTATTTTTCGGCACCGCATTTTTTGAACCGTTGATAACAATCGGCAAGATTGGAATATTCAGCCGTTTGGCGAGGACAAATGCGCCTTCTTTAAATGGCCTGAGTTTACCGGTTGCAGAACGTGTACCCTCAGGAAACAGGTACACGGAACTATTGCGTTTCAAGTGAGACTCACAAGCCTTGTACATGGTTCGGATGCTGTCCTTGTGGCCTCGTTTCAGCCCAACATATTGATTCAGATGCATATTCCAGCCAATAAACGGAATCGAAAACAGTTCAGCTTTTGACACCCACTTAAAATGGGTAAAGAGCGTGAAGGCGACCAGAATGTCCACCAGCGATTGATGATTGGAGACAATCACGTAGGTTGCGTCCGGGGAAATATTCTCACGGCCAGTTACCTCAACCCGCCAGGGTGGAAACACCCAGATATAAAGGCTGGCCCAGAAGCTTGTAAACAGGTGCAGTAGGCGCAGGCGCTTGTCGAACCAGAAGGTAGCTAACCAGATAAGCAGGGCAATGGGAAAGAAGATCATCGAAGTGGAGAAGATGAAAACGATGAATAGCACCGCTATTGTGCGATAGGTAACGGCTCTTAACATGTATGACTAGTTTGCAACATCGAAAGCAAAGAATTGTACCACATGCACCACTCGTCGCTTTCGGTTAAGTTTGTGGGTTTCAACCCTGGGGCCATAACCGCTACAATGCGCTCTGCCTACAGGTAGATGTAAGATGCTTTTCAAAAACCCCCAGATGTTTTCCGTGACTCATAAATTCGTCAAGATCCTTCTATTGTCAACGACCCTTGGTCTTGGCAGTTGCGCCAGTATGATTTCTTCAGTGACTTCTGGCCTCGCTGATGACCTGGCGAGTACTATTTTAAATAGTCAGGATGTTGAAACTGTCAAAGAGGGCATTCCAGCCTACCTGTTAATGATTGATAGCTTCTTGCGTTCTAGTCCTGACAATGCAGATCTACTGCTGGCAGCATCGAACCTAAATGGTGCCTTTAGTGCCTTTACGGAAGGGGAGCGCAGTGAACTCCTGACGGAAAAATCTTTGAACTACGCGTTTCGAGCCGGCTGCGTTGAAAATCGTCGCTTATGTGATTTTGAGAAATTGGATTTCAAGGCCTATAAGACGCTAGTTGATAGCCTTGATGAGTCAGATGTGCCCGTGGCGTTTGCTATTGGCGTTGCCTGGACGGGTTGGATTCAGGCCCATAGTGCAGACTGGAATGCGGTGGCTCAGCTCGCGAAGGTGAGATACCTGATGGAGCGGGTGCTGGCCCTGGATGAGACCTTTGACAATGGCGGACCCCATCTCTATCTCGGCGGTTTGGAAACCATACCGCCAGCGTCTATGGGCGGTCAGCCAGAAAAAGGTAGGGCCCATTTTGAGCGAGCATTAGAAATTGCTGATGGAAAATATCTGATGA
>CBDUKY010000149.1:0-7466 GCA_965367925.1 uncultured Pseudomonadales bacterium
ATTAGACCTTGAGTTTATTGATACTGATCAGGAAATAGAGCGCCGAGCAGGTGCAGACGTGGCCTGGATTTTTGACGTTGAGGGTGAGGAAGGCTTTCGTGATCGGGAAACCCAGGTCATAGAGGATCTCACACAATTGTCCGGTGTCTTGCTGGCAACAGGTGGGGGCTCAGTTCTTCGGCCAGAAAACCGACGTTGTCTTGTCGCCAGAGGGATTGTTGTGCATCTCGACACCTCGTTACAACTACAGATCAAACGCACGGAAAAAGATAAAAAGCGACCCTTACTGCGTGATGCTGATCACGAAAAGGTACTCACTGAATTGAAGGCAAAACGCGACCCGATTTATCAAGAGGTTGCAGATGTCGACTACTTCGTTGGCGAGGAAAGCAGTAAGAAAGTCGTGACAGGAATTATCCGCAAACTAAAACAACAGGCCCTGTTGGCAGGGTGAAGGAAGTCGAAGTGCAAACTGCTGCCCTGCAAACCGTGAACCTGGATCTGGGTGAACAGAGTTATCCAATCTATATTGGTGAAGGTCTATTGGCCAGACCGGAACTGCTCCGTCCCCATATTGCTGGTCGGCAAATATTAATTGTAACGAATGAGACAATTGCGCCCCTTTATCTCGAAGATTTAGTTGGGCAGCTGCAAAAAATCTCATCGGATTACCAGATAGACACGATTCAACTACCAGATGGTGAGCGATTTAAGACCTGGGAAACCCTGAATAAGATTTATGATCTGCTGCTAGAGAAAAAGCACAACCGGGGTTCAACTATTATTGCACTAGGTGGTGGGGTTATAGGCGACACAGCAGGTTTTGCCGCGGCGACCTATCAGCGGGGTATTGCGTTTATTCAGATACCTACAACCCTACTTGCCCAGGTCGATTCTTCTGTGGGAGGCAAGACAGCAGTCAATCATCCGCTCGGTAAGAATATGATAGGTGCCTTTTACCAGCCCAGGGCAGTACTTATAGATACCAGTTGTTTAAAAACCCTACCAGGCCGTGAATTGTCTGCAGGTCTTGCAGAGGTGATAAAACATGCGGCGCTAGGCGATATCGCATACCTGGAATGGATTGAGGCGAATATGGCTGGGCTTCTTGCTGTAGATGGTGAGGCGATGGCCTATGCCGTGAAGCTCAGTTGTGAAATCAAGGCTGGCATCGTCGCGAAAGATGAAAGAGAACAGGGTGTGCGTGCGCTTCTGAATCTTGGTCATACCTTTGGTCATGCGATAGAAAATGGTCTTGGCTATGGTGAATGGCTACATGGCGAAGCGGTTGGTGCCGGGATGGTGATGGCGGCTGATCTCTCGCGTCGGTTGGGAATGCTCGCACAGCAAGATGTAGACAGGTTAACGGCCGTCATTAAGTCAGCAGGGTTACCGACCAGGGCACCAGCTTCGGTATCCAATCAGCTGGTGGAATTGATGGGCCGAGATAAGAAGGTCGCTGATTCTGGTTTGCGCTTTGTGCTACTGGAACAGCTCGGCAAGGCAGTACTTGTAGACAAGGTTGATGTCAGTCACCTCCAGGCCACGATCCGCGACTCTCAGGATTAATCAGTTAAAACTTCCAGCACTAAAAAAACTATTTTTTAAAACTTCACCCTGACGACCAAATAGGTGCCGTTAGTCACCTCACTGCACCTGATCCCGATTGCATGTAGCAAAATGAAGGTCTGGTAATTAGAAGTTCCTCTAGTTACTTTACGTTCTTCACGTGGTCTGATAACAAATTCAGTTAAGAACATGATTTTTATTGATATTTTGAAATACATCTTTTAAGGTTCAGAACATATTGTTGGCTGGCTCGACAGAGCTGGTGTTGGGATTTTTAGGAGAAAATGCTAATGCGCGAGTACCTGCCCAGGTTTTTTGTGCTCTGTTTGATGACCCTCTTCATTACAGCCTGCGGTGGAGGCGGTGGAGGCAGTGACGGCGGTATTATCGTTGGTGGTACTGATGGTGCCACTGGTGGCGGAACCCCAACAGGCACGCCGACACTCACACTTGAAATCCTTGACTCAGCCGGTAACCCAACCAATAACGTCTCCGGCAATACACCAGTTACCTTGCGTGCCACTCTTGTAGATGGCAATGGTGATGCGGTGGTAGGCCAGGTTGTTTCCTTCGATTCTGATGTAGGCCAACTCTCACCAGCAACCGGTAATGTTTTAACGGTTGCGGGTGGTGTTGCAACCATTAGTCTCGGTGCCGGTACTGTCGCTGACGCAGGTCAGGCAAGTGCTTCAGCCACTGTTGACGGCGTTGCGGTAACCAGTAACACGGTTGGTATTCAAAGTGATGGTGGTGGTACGGGTGTTGGCTCGACAGCGCTAATTGTTAGCTTTGTTTTCTCGACACCAGACGGTTCTATCAATGTCACACGTTCTAATCCTGGTACAGGTACCGTGACAGTAACTGATTCAACGGGTGCCCCGGTTTCCAATGCAATCGTGAACTTCTCAACGAATGCAGGCGCCTTGTTACCAACTTCTGGTGCCATTGCGACCAACGCTTCCGGTGTCGCATCAATAACCTTGCTCGCCGGTCAGACACCTGGGTCTGGCACGCTAGATGCGACGATTTCATTTGGTAATGAAACTGTTGATGCTGATCCATTGTCATTTGTAACAGCTGGTGATGCCTTTAATACGATTACCCTGTCTATTCCATCCGGTAGTCAAACAACCAGCGTATCTAATGCTGCGCCAGTCCCAGTAACTGCCACAGTCATTGATGACACAGGTAATCCTGTACAGGGCGCAATTGTCACTTTCACAAAAAGTAATCCAGCTGGTGGTAGCGCAGATTCTGGGCTTTTGACCAGTACCATCGATGTCACCAACGTGAGTGGTGTCGCCACAACGAATCTACTGCCGGGCACAGTTCAAGGTTCTGGTCAATTGACTGCTTCTACAACGGTCAACGGAGTTGCTATTAATACCGCGGCAACGAATACCATTACCTTCCAATCTGCTGGTGACGGACCTTTCGATGGCATTGGTACCAGTAACCTGAATATATCCCTGGCACTACTAACTGGTGCAGGTGCGCCATTTACGGGGTCGGTCGATGCGGACAATCCAGCACTGCTGCAAGCAACTGTTACTGATGCTACCGGCAATCCATTGCAGGATATGGTGGTTGAATTTGTTACGAATGGTCCTGGCGATATATTCCCAATTGGTGGTACCGCATTAACTAATGCATCCGGGCTTGCAACCGTTGCATTGAATGCAGGTAGTACACCTGGCGCAGGTCAGGCAACTGCCACGCTGCTTATTGACGGAGGGCGTTTCAATTCTGATAGTTTGACATTTGAAACCCTTGGTAATGCTGGCGATGCGGCGATCACCCTTAGCCTCACCTTTACCGATGCGACACCCGGTAATGGTACAAATATTATTACTACTGCTGACAGTGCAACTGTTGGCATTCTTGTTGAAGACGCTTCAGGGAATAATCTGCCTAACCGAACAGCGACAATTACCACATCTTTAGGTGCTGTCAGTGTTGGTGGCGGCGCGTCTGCTCAGACCATCACGGCCGTGTCTGATTCAGATGGCCGAATTGACGTCTTACTAGAAGCTGGGACAAATCTCGGCGCAGGAGATTTTGTTGTCGTGGTTGGCGATACAGTCGCCTCAGTACAGTTTACAGTTGGCGTTGCAGGTCTACAGATTGGTACTTGTAGTGGTGGCACCAGCGCAACAGATTGTGTGTCTGGCGGCGTTGCATTTACAGGATTCACACCACCGCTTGGTGCTGCTGCTAATGGTGTCCTAAGTATCGGCCAATCACCGCTCTCTGCTGGCGGTACATCTTCTGTATCAGTCGTTGTGCTCGATTCAACGGGTAATCCGGTTGAAGGTATTGATATTGCTTTTACCTCTAACTGCGTCAATATTCTAGATGACGATACTGGTCAACCACTTTCCTCGATTACCCAGACAGTGAGCTCGCTCGCTAATGGGGTTGCAACCGCAACTTATCAGGATGACGAGGGTTGTGCTCGTGACGATATTATTACAGCGACAGAAGCAAGTACTGGTGGCACAGCAACAGGTACAATTGAAGTACTACCAGCACAGATAGGTGCCATTGTATTTGATTCCGTGACGCTGCCAGATGGAGAGCCGACAAATAGAATCTTTATTAAAGAGTCAGGTGGTACCAGTTCAGCCTTTGTTGTCTTCCAGGTATTAGACGTACTTGGTCAGCCAGCACCAGGCTTGCAAGTTTCTTTCACCTTGACCTCGACAGTGGGTGGTATTGAACTGCAAAACCAGATTGCCGGTACATCAACTGGATTGACCGATGCTGACGGTAAGGTTACCGCGATTGTAAATGCAGGCTTTATTGCCACGACAGTAAGGGTCAGGGCTAGCCTTGATGTTGATACGGATGATGACGGCGACAACACGGACTTTGGTGATGGTGGTGCGGCGACGCTTGTAACATTGTCGGATCAATTGTCGATTAACACAGGTATTGCTGATCAGAACAGTTTTACCCTGGCAGCTTCACAGTTGAACTTCGAAGGTAATAACTTCGATGGTGAGACCGTAACCTTGACCACCTTCCTTGCAGATCGTTTCAATAACCCTGTGACAGGAACCAGTGTTCAGTATAGAACCGAATTTGGTTCCATCGTACCGAGTTGTACAACTGGTGATACAGGTTCTTGTATCACAACACTTACTTCAACAGACCCTCGAACACCGCTGGACCCTAATGTCGATAATTTGCTACTGACAGTAGATAGCTGTCCATCAGAACTGATTGTTGAAGAAAATGTTGCCATTGCAGCAGGCGTGGGTGATACCTTCTACACGGCGAGCAGCATTGGTAGAGTTGAAAAGGCTGCTGCGCCAGCCACTGGTGCAGAAGACGATGTGCTTGCTTTGACGACTGATTATACGGTCGACGCCGATGGTTCAGGTATTACCTGTGTTAGTGCTAACTGTAGTGGTGAAGCGACATTAAAGATTACCTATGTACGGGCATTTCCAGACGAGGATGATAGTGGCGATACAACCCATGTGATTACTAACCCTGGGGTTGCGACCGCACCATTCCGTACATCCCTGCAAGGTGCAGTACCTTGTCGTACCTCAAGTGTTGCACAAGGTGATGCCTTGTCGTCCGGCTATCTTGGCGGTCTTGGTCAGAGGTATGGCGCACGATCAACGGTACTAGCCTTTGCCCAGGGTGAGGAAAGCTTTGTTGATTCTAATGGTAATGGCTTGTATGACTTTGGTGAGCCTTTTGTCGACTTGCCTGAAGCCTTCCATGATCTCAATGAGGACAATGTCTTTGGTAATGGTAATCCGGCCAGTGACGACTCACGAGACACAACCACGCGCACCTGTTATGGACCTAATTCGCCGATTACGGCACCTGGTGAAGTATTAGGTAATTGTTTCCAAATAGGTGGTGAAGAAGAAGAGCCGGTGGACTTCAATGAGAATGGCCAATTTGACGCTGGTAATGGCATATACAACGGTACCCTTTGCCCCAAAGCAGTGAGTGACAGAGCCGATACTTGCGACAATGTTTCAGACCCTTGTGATGAAGCCACTGAACAATACTGTACCCGCGACCTTGTAACGATTAGTCGCGAACAGGTCATTGTCTTCTCTGGCTCTGGCGCTTTCTTCTCGCTAAGAGATGCTGCGACTGGTGAATACATCAACAGTGTAGACCTAACGAATGTCACGTCAGGCATGCATGATAGTACGGTTAATGTTACTGACAATGATGGTGATACGATTGCTGCAGGTACTGATTTCTCTATCGGTTTTGCAGACGATCAAGTTGCGCCTCAAATTGGTGACACGGTTAGTCTCAGGGGCGGCGGGTCGGTTATCGTCGACTTTGCAGACCGGTTTAATCAGAAATTGCCTGCAGGTACATCCATAGCGGTCTCTGCTGGTACAGGTGGCTGTCTTATTTCAAATAGTCCGGGTACAACCCAGTTGAGTACGAGCAGTACTGGTGTGAGCGCAATTAGTATTGGCCTAACCCGTGATCCAACGGCTGCAGTAGGTTCTAATGCACCAATTACTATCTCTGCGACCTCACCTAGAGGTGTCGTCTCACAGTTTGCATTTACTTGTCAGAATTAGTGACAAGGGCACAACAAAAAAAGGCGCCAATAGGCGCCTTTTTTATTTCTTAGAAGTAGAACATTAAGGTAGTTGTGTTGACCCCATGAGATATCTGTCGATTTCTCTTGCAGCTTCGCGGCCTTCATTAATTGCCCTGACAACTAGTGACTGGCCACTGCGACAATCTCCCGCAGCAAATACCTTGTCGACGCTAGTCTGATAGGAACCCTTTGTAGCCTTGTAGTTGCTGCGCTCATCATACTCAATATTCATTGGGTCAGAAGCTTCATGTTCTGGACCAAGAAAACCCATCGACAAGAAGATTAAATCTGCTTGCCAGGTTTTTTCTGTGCCTGGAATTTCCTGCAGCTTGTCGTCCACATTGACCGTAACAACACCCGTTAAGTTGTTGTTTTCATCACGAATGAAATACTTGCTCATGAGCGAATAGACTCTAGGGTCTGCACCGAATTTTTCTTCAGCTTCAGCGTGACCATAGTCAACGCGGTAGATTTTTGGCCAGAGTGGCCATGGATTGTTTTCTGCGCGTTCTGCTGGTGGTTTCGGCAATAGCTCAAAGTTCACCAGTGACTTACAGCCCTGGCGTAAAGAAGTACCAATACAGTCAGTACCTGTATCACCACCACCGATCACAATGACATTTAAATCCTTAGCGGAAATATACTTGCCATCTTCATGGTTAGAATCTAAGTAGCTACGGGTATTGGCTGTGAGAAATTCCATTGCGAAGTGCACGCCAGCGCCTTCACGGCCAGGGATAGGTAAGTCCCGTGGATTAGTTGCGCCGGTGGTATAAAGCAGCGCATCATTTTCTGCGAGGAGTTGATTAACATCTACATTAACGCCGACGTTTGCGCCGGTAATAAATTCAACACCTTCCTGTCTGAGTAGATCGACTCGTCTCTCAACCACACCCTTGTCTAGCTTCATATTTGGAATGCCGTACATCAGTAGGCCACCAATACGATCAGCGCGTTCATAGACAGTTACCTTGTGTCCTGCCTGGTTTAGCTGTGCAGCGGCTGCAAGTCCTGTAGGACCTGCGCCAACCAGTGCTACCTTCTTACCAGTTCGTACTGGCGGCGGCATTGGTACAACCCAGCCCTCTTCAAAGCCTTTATCAATGATGGCGCATTCAATATTCTTGATCGTCACTGCAGGGTCGGTGATGCCTAATACACAAGCACCTTCACAAGGTGCTGGACATACACGGCCGGTGGCAGGTTGCCTAAAGAAGAATGGGGTCTCGTTTTGTTGTAGTCCCTCCTGAAGGCACCCAGCTCTTCCTGAGCCTCGGAGAGGCTCAGGAACCAGGTCGTGCTC
>CBDUKY010000150.1:0-7450 GCA_965367925.1 uncultured Pseudomonadales bacterium
CCATATTCCAGTGCCAGGTATTAACCCTGAAAGATTGAAGTTGTTGTTCGATCAAAACCAGGGCGGCATTTTGGATCTGGTAAACATGTTCGGTGGTGGTGCACTAGAGCGTATGAGCATCTTTGCGCTTGGTATCATGCCCTACATCTCGGCATCGATTATCAGCTCGTTATTGGTAGCGACTACCCCGGCATTGGCGCAGCTAAGAAAAGAAGGTGATGCTGGCCGAAGAAAAATTGCCCAGTACACACGTTACGGCACACTTGCCCTGGCAACAGTACAAGGACTGGCGATGAGTAGTGGTCTAGCCTCCCAGGGGCTTGCCTACACTGGAAACTTTGCTTTCCACTTTGTTGCAGTCACAACCCTGGTAACAGGTGCCATGTTCTTAATGTGGCTGGGTGAACAGGTAACAGAACGAGGTGTTGGTAACGGTATCTCGATATTGATTTTCGCAGGTATTATGGCTGGCTTTCCAAGCGCGATCGGGCAGTCATTTGAGCAGGCCAGACAAGGTGAGATTCCAATACTAGGTTTATTGGGTATTGGTGTATTAGCAGTATTTGTTGTCGCAATTGTTGTTTATGTGGAGCGTGGTCAACGACGCATCACAATTAACTACGCAAGGCGACAGCAAGGTAGGAAAATGTATCAGGCACAGACAAGCCACCTACCATTAAAAGTAAATATGGCTGGTGTGATTCCAGCGATCTTTGCTAGTAGCTTACTGTTGTTCCCAGCGTCTCTTGGTCAATGGTTTGGTCAGTCACCGGGTATGGAATGGCTACAAGACTTGAGTTTGCAGATTGCACCGGGTCAGCCTTTAAACATTATTTTGTTCTCGGCCGGCATCATATTTTTCTGCTTTTGGTATACGGCAATTATGTTCAACCCAAAAGAGGTTGCCGAGAATTTGAAGAAGTCTGGTGCGTTTATTCCTGGTTATCGTCCAGGAGATCAGACCGCTAAACATATTGATACGATTCTGACGCGTTTAACGTTGTTCGGATCACTGTACATGACCGCTGTGTGCTTATTGCCACAGTTTTTAGTCGTGCAATTCAACATCACCTTCCAGTTAGGTGGAACAGCGCTACTTATCGTAGTGGTTGTAGTGATGGATTTCATGGCACAAATTCAGACTCATTTGATGTCCCATCAATATGAGTCGTTGATGAAGAAGTCCAATCTTCAGAATTTTGGACGAAGGTAGGAGCAAGTTATGAAAGTAAGAGCTTCAGTAAAGAAGATGTGTCGAAACTGTCGAGTTATTCGACGTAGAGGGTCTGTCAGAGTGATCTGTTCAGAACCCAAACACAAACAACGCCAAGGTTAATAGGAGCGTTTGAATGGCTCGTTTAGCTGGAATTAATATTCCTGATAATAAGCATGCAGAAATATCCCTTACTTATATTTTTGGTATTGGTAGGACCGTTGCAAAAGATCTATGTGCTGCGACAAATGTTGATCCGAAGTCAAAGATCGGTGATTTAACTGAAGCAGATCTTGACCGATTGCGTGCAGAAATTGCCAAGATCCCGGTGGAAGGTGACTTGCGTCGTGAAACCCAACTAAATATCAAGCGTTTGCTTGATCTGGGTTGTTTCCGTGGTATTCGGCATCGTCGCAATTTGCCGGCACGCGGTCAAAGAACAAAAACCAACGCGCGTACGCGAAAAGGACCAAAGCGTCCTATTCGTAAGTAGTTAGCGTTAACACCATTTAAAGTGAAGTGATTCATTATGTCTGAAACTGAAAATACAGCAGAAGAAACAACGACTGAAGAAACAGCGACTGCAGCAGCAGCCGCAGCGACTTCAACTCGACGTAAAGGTAAGCGCCAGGTAGTAGATGGATTGGCGCATATCCATGCTTCTTTCAACAATACTATTATCACAATTACAGACCGCCAGGGTGGCGCGCTGTCCTGGGCAACTGCAGGTGGTTCAGGTTTCCGTGGTGCTAGAAAGAGCACGCCTTTTGCTGCACAGGTTGCGGCAGAGCGAGCTGGTACTGCTGCACTAGATTATGGCCTACAGAACCTTGAAGTATTTGTGAAAGGACCAGGACCTGGTCGTGAAGCAGCAGTTCGTGCGCTTAATGGTGTAGGTTACAGAATTACGAATATTACTGACGTAACACCCATCCCACACAATGGCTGTCGTCCACCAAAACGTCGTCGGGTGTAATTGAGGAGATAAATCATGGCCAGATATTTAGGCCCTACTTGTAAATTGGCTAGACGCGAAGGTACTGATCTCTATTTGAAGAGCGGTGTCCGTCCAATTGAAAGCAAGTGCAGAATGGATAGCGCTCCAGGCCAACATGGTGCGCGTCGTGCTCGTAACTCTGATTACGCTGTACAGCTTCGTGAAAAGCAAAAAGTACGTCGACTTTACGGCGTATTGGAAAAGCAATTCCGTAACTATTACAAACGTGCTGATCGTCAAAAAGGTGCAACTGGTGAAAACTTGTTACGCATTTTATAAAGACGACTAGACAATGTTGTATATCGAATGGGGTTTGGTTCAACTCGTGCAGAAGCTCGTCAGTTGGTATCCCACAAATCAATTCTGGTAAACGGCCATGTGATTAACATTCCGTCTTATCAAGTTGAACAAGGTGACACCATCGCTGTTCGTGAAAAGTCTCAGAACCAACTACGAATTCAAGGTGCATTGGCGTTAGCTGCAAATAGAGCAGTAGATTGGGTTTCCGTTAATACAGACAAATTAGAAGGTGTCTTTAGTTCATATCCTGAGCGAGATGAGCTTCCTGCGGAAATCAACGAGAACCTGATTGTCGAGCTGTACTCCAAGTAATAAGTAGCCATAGTTGCTAACGGTTACTTAGGCGAGAGTACTGACAGGTTTAGTTTCGTACGACAAACGATTTAGATTCCTTAACGGAAATATTGGAAAAGGTGTATATATGGCCCATTCGTCATTAGAGTTTTTAACCCCCAAGCACATTCAAGTTGATCAACTGAGCAACACGCGAGCTACAGTTATCCTTGAACCGCTTGAGCGAGGTTTCGGTCACACACTAGGAAATGCACTACGACGCATATTGTTGTCCTCTATGCCTGGTTGCGCGATAGTTGAAACAGAAATTGACGGCGTTTTACACGAATACAGCACAATCGAAGGTGTCCAGGAAGATGTCATCGAAGTCCTGCTCAACCTTAAAGGTGTTGCTATTCGTCTTAACGAATCTGACGAAGCGGAAATCACATTAAACAAGCAGGGTCCATGTGTTGTGACTGCTGCTGATTTCCAGCTTGACCATGATGTAGAAATTGCTAACCCAGATCACGTTATCGCTACCCTGAACGAATCCGGTAAATTAAACCTCCGCGCAAAAGTTGGTCGTGGTCGTGGTTATGAGCCAGCAGACGTTCGGATGGCAGATGACGAACAAGGCCGTGTTATCGGTAGTTTGTTATTGGATGCTAGTTATAGTCCAGTACGTCGTGTTTCCTACAAGGTAGATAGTGCGCGTGTTGAACAAAGAACTGACCTGGACAAGCTCATTATTGATCTTGAAACCAACGGTACAATTGACCCAGAAGAAGCCATTCGCCGTGCAGCGACAATCATGCAACAGCAAGTGAGTGTTTTCGTTGATCTGCAAAGTGAAAACGAACCTGAGCCAGAAGAGCATGAAGATGAGATTGATCCAATCTTGTTGCGTCCAGTTGATGATCTTGAGTTGACTGTTCGTTCAGCGAACTGTCTCAAGGCGGAAAATATTTACTACATTGGTGACTTGATCCGTCGCACCGAAGTTGAATTGCTGAAAACCCCAAATCTGGGTAAGAAATCTTTGACTGAAATCAAAGACGTATTGGCATCACGTGGCTTATCTCTCGGTATGCGTTTAGAGAACTGGCCACCATCAAGCTTACGTGGCGATGATCGCGTACTAGGCTAAACCAAGAATATTAATCGAATAGCGTTATCAGGAATTAGGCATGCGCCATAGAAAAAGCGGTAGACAGTTAAATAGAAATTCGTCACATCGCAAAGCGATGTTTCGTAACATGGCCTGTTCTTTGTTTGAGCATGAAGTCATTAAGACAACATTGCCCAAAGCAAAAGAACTCAAGCGAGTTGCAGAGCCACTAATCACTCTGGCAAAGAACGATTCGGTCGCGAACCGGCGTTTAGCTTTTGCTCGTACTGGCAGCAAGGATACGGTTGGCAAGTTGTTCACCGACCTTGGTCCTCGTTATGCAGAGCGCCCTGGTGGATACACGCGTATTTTAAAGTGTGGTTTCCGTGCAGGTGATGCAGCGCCAATGGCGTTTGTAGAACTGGTTGATCGTCCGATTCCAGATTTTGATGACGATGACCTGGAAGAAGATGACGATTAGTCTTCTGCTATAAAAATAGTTAAGAAAGCCGGATATAGTCCGGCTTTTTTTTGCCTGATTTTTGCCTGAATAGCCAGCGGGCACTTATTAACAGGTGTAGAATTACCGCAAGTTTAATTGTTGTTCGCTAAGACTAAGAGAGTCATACCATGTTCCAATCTTTTAACCCCACGGTTCGGACCCTGATGGGACCTGGTCCGTCAGATGTTAATCCCCGCATTTTGACAGCAATGGGGAAACCCACGATCGGTCATCTTGATCCCGAATTCATTCGACTGATGGATGAGATTAAGACCTTACTGCAATATGCTTTTAAAACAGAAAATAATCTCACCATTCCCGTATCCGCACCAGGTTCAGCAGGCATGGAGACTTGCTTCGTAAATCTTGTGGAAGCAGGTGACAAGGTTGTGATTTGTCAAAATGGTGTGTTCGGCGGGCGAATGGCAGAAAACGTTAAACGGCTTGGCGCTGAGGCGATCGTGGTTGAGCAAGAATGGGGTCGGGCAATTGATCCGTCACAACTCGAAGCCACGTTAAAGTTTGCCATCGTGTATGGACGCTTGAAAAGGACTGCGCCCGGTTCGGTCCCACAAAGCAAAGGGTTAAAGTCTCATCCAGATACCAGGATTGTCGCCTTTGTTCATGCAGAAACATCAACAGGTGCAAGTTCTGATGCGAAAGCGTTATGTGATATTGCGAGGAATGCTGGATGCCTTGTGATTATGGATTGTGTGACATCCCTCGGTGGTTCAGAAGTTCGATTAGATGAGTGGGGCGTTGATGCGGCTTATTCCGGTACACAAAAATGTCTTTCCTGTGCACCAGGCTTGTCTCCTGTTAGCTTTAGCGATCGCGCCGTGGAGGTGATTAAGAACCGCAAAACACCTGTAACGTCCTGGTTTCTGGATCTAAATCTGGTCATGGGATACTGGGGTGAAGGTCAAACACGCGCATATCATCACACTGCCCCGGTCAATGCGCTCTATGGACTTCATGAAGCGCTGGTTATTCTTCATGAGGAAGGTGTCGAAAACAGCTGGCAGCGACATCAAAAAAATCATCTCGCCCTGAGAGCTGGATTTGAAGCAATGGGTCTAGGATTTGTTGTTCCTGAAGATGAGCGACTTGTTCAGTTGAATGCAGTATCAATACCTGAAGGTGTTGATGAAGCAACGGTGAGAAAACAGTTATTGGAACAGTACAATCTTGAGATAGGTGCAGGTCTTGGCTCTTTAGCCGGCAAGGTCTGGCGCATTGGCCTGATGGGTTATGCAAGTAATCCTAAGAATGTGCTGTTATGTGTTAACGCACTGGAGTCTGTCTTGTCCCAGTATAACGCCCCTATTAATAAGGGCGTCGCCACTGCTGCAGTTCAGTCGAGCTATGCTAGCTAGCACCACCTAAGATCGGTTGAAGAAACTGGCCAGTAAATGAAGCCTCATTCTGGCTCAGTTCTTCAGGCGTTCCCATAGCGATAATCTCACCACCACCAGAACCACCTTCCGGACCCAGATCAACTACCCAGTCCGCAGTTTTCACAACATCAAGATTGTGTTCGATAATAACAATCGTATTGCCTTGATCTCGCAAATGATGAAGCACGTCTAACAGTTGTTCTATGTCGTGGAAGTGCAAGCCAGTTGTTGGTTCATCAAGAATATAAAGGGTGCTGCCTGTATCTCGCTTTGATAATTCCCTCGACAGTTTAACCCGTTGTGCTTCACCACCAGACAGGGTAGTCGCGCTTTGACCAAGCCTGATGTAGCCGAGACCCACGTCAATCAAGGTCTGTAGGCGACGAGCAATCATCGGCACTGCTTCAAAAAACTCATGGGCATCTTCAACAGTTAAATCCAATACCTCATGAATCGATTTACCCTTGTAGTGAACTTCAAGGGTCTCACGGTTATATCGCTTACCCTTGCATTCGTCGCAGGTGACATAGACGTCTGCTAGAAAGTGCATCTCAACCCGAATTAATCCATCACCCTGGCAAGCCTCGCAGCGACCACCTTTCACATTAAAACTAAATCGACCTGGTTTATAGCCGCGTGATCTTGCTTCCTGGGTACCAGCAAATAATTCCCTGATTGGCGTGAATATATTGGTGTAGGTGGCAGGGTTCGAACGAGGTGTTCGACCAATCGGGCTTTGGTCAATTGCGACAACCTTGTCTAGTTTGTCTAGTCCCTCAATAGATTCATAAGGTGCAGTCTTGGGGTTCTGAGCACCGTTTAACTCTTTCGCGGCGATAGGATACAAGGTGCTATTAATCAGTGTCGATTTACCTGAACCGGAAACACCGGTAATACAGGTCATCAACCCTAGCGGAATTGTTAGATCTACATTCTGTAAGTTGTTGCCAGACGCGGATTTTATTGTTAGCAAGCGCTCTTCGTCATAAGGTGTTCTGGTCGTCGGGATAGATATTTGCCGCTTACCAGATAGGAATTGACCGGTGATGGACTTCTCAGAAGCGAGCAGATCATCGACAGTACCTTCTGCGACAACCTCACCACCGTGCACGCCTGCGCCTGGTCCTATATCGATAACATAGTCCGCTGAACGAATAGCTTCCTCATCATGTTCAACCACAATGACGGTATTACCAAGGTCCCGAAGATGGAACAAGGTATTTAGCAGCCGTTGATTATCTCGTTGGTGTAAGCCGATAGATGGCTCATCGAGTATGTACATGACGCCCACGAGGCCGGCGCCAATCTGGCTTGCAAGCCTGATCCGCTGTGCTTCACCACCACTTAAGGTGTCTGCGCTACGGGATAAGGTCAGGTAGTTAAGACCAACATCCATCAGGAAACGAAGCCGTGCAACAATTTCACTTAATATCTTTTCAGCAATCTTTGCCCGCTGGCCTACAAGTTCAAGGGAGGTGAAATAGGCATGTGCGTCTGCCACTGACCAGTTAGTTACCACTGGTAGTGAAACTCTATCAATCAGTACATTACAGGCATCCTTGTTTAAGCGTGCACCGTGGCAGGCAGGGCAGCTCTGGGTGCTCTGGAACTTGGCAAGATTTTCTCTAACCACCTGGGAATCCGTATCCTTGTAGCG
>CBDUKY010000151.1:0-7358 GCA_965367925.1 uncultured Pseudomonadales bacterium
CCTCCCTGTCTTGAGAGCAATCTGTAGCTCAGCAACACAGCGAGGAGCGCACTATACATAAGCGGTTCTGTGAAGTCACTACGTGTTTGCCAAAAAAAGTGAATTATTACCAGAATGGCGATTCCGTAGACCAATTTATGTAATCTCGCCCAGTTCCTTTTCAGCTTCCGCTGCATGTATCTGTTCGATGTAACCGCCAGTGGCAGCATAGCGAGCAGCGCAGCCATCCCCACTGTGATGTAGGGGCGCTTTAAAATGTCAGCCCATAAACCGGCGAACTCTAACTCCAGTAACAAAAAGCAATACGCAACGAAATGCATCGTCGCATAGAAAAACGCAAACAAACCTAACATGCGCCTTAAGGGGAAAAACTTTATCCCCGTCAACCGTTGCGCAGGTGTAACCGTCAGAGTCGTTAGCAGCAGCACCAGTGCCCATAAGCCTAAAAACTTAACGATTTCCTTACCCGGGTCAGCCCCAAGATTATTCCCGCGGCCGTTCACATAAAGCAATACCTGGGCACACAGATATACAAACGGTGCAGAGCTAACAAGAAAACAAAGTAGCTTTGCGTACCTTTGCATCTAGAAGTATCGGTTCAGATTCATCCCGCTATAGAGAGACGCGACCTGAGCCGCGTAACCATTGAACATCAAGGTTTCTATTCGGTTTGGATTAAATAGCGGACTCGGCAACCGTCGTTCGGTCGCCTGACTCCATCTCGGATGATCCACAGTCGGGTTCACATTGGCATAGAAGCCATACTCTCTCGGGTTCGAAATTTCCCAGGTTGTCCGCGGCCGACGTTGCAGAAATTCTATCTTCACAATCGATTTAATACTTTTAAATCCATACTTCCAGGGTAAAACTATCCGCAAAGGCGCGCCATTTTGTGGCGGTAAAACATCTCCATATAGTCCAACAGCAACGAAGGCGAGCTCGTTCATGGCCTCATCCATCCTCAGGCCTTCTACATAGGGGTAGTCGATTGCTTTAAATCGGCTTGCCTGGCCTGGCATCTGCGCCGGATCAACAAGAGTCGTGAAGCGAACAAACCTGGCATTTGAGGTCGGCTCGAAGCGCTTTAGTAAATCCGCCAGCGGAAATCCGATCCAGGGCACAACCATTGACCAGGCTTCAACACATCGAAGTCGATAGATTCTTTCTTCAAGCGGATGCGGCTTCAATATGTCTTCTAAATTAAAAATACCTGTTTTCCCTGCTTCGCCGGATATCTCAACTTTCCAGGGATCAGTGCGAAAGTTCTGCGCATTTTCAGCAGGATCATTCTTGCCGCTACCAAATTCATAGAAGTTGTTGTAGCGGCTGACGAATTCGTACGGGGTAAGCGCTTCACTGGTGGCATACTTTCCAGGTACCGCTTCTTTCACCTGCTCTCGCAGCCATTTTGGCGCCCTCTTGCCGTGGAGCACGGTATCAGGACTGGACTGAATCGGGCGGGCTGCGAATGCTGGCTGGATCAGGCTAGCAGCTGCTGCTAGTCCAGCAGCCTGCATGAGTTTTCTTCGATTGAAGTAAACAGACTTATCAGTGACTTCGGACTCACTTAGATCCCACACTCTTTTCATCACCCATCTTCCCTAAAGTATCAGTCCTGTTCTACGTTTATGACCGGCAGGCGTGAAGAATGTTGCAAGATTGTCCGACGAACCGCTTTAGCTATCAGCTGGTGTGCTTGAGTTACGTTTTCTGAGCAAGGACTGTATGGGACCCGAAGAGGCATAACACACCCCGATGATAAGCAGCACTACTGGTGGATTAGAAAACACCAGGGCGAATAGGCCGATAATGCCCAGCATATAGACGAAAGGCACACCTTCCTTATCACCCTTCATCTGTTTTGGACTGTAATACTGAACATTGCTCACCATCAGCAATCCTAGACAGGCTGTCACAAAGGCAACAGGAATCGCGAAGGCATAGTCTGTAGGTACATTGACATATTCCATCCAGACCCAGACCAGAGTTGCTAGCACACCTGCTGCTGCAGGGCTTGCGAGGCCATAGAAGACCCGGTTATCTGGCTTGGTATTAAATCTTGCCAGACGAAGCGCACCACAAGCCATGTAAAGAAAGGCAATCGCCCAGCCCATCTTCCCCAGACTGGAGAGCACCCAGCTAAATACAAGCACCGCGGGTGCGACACCAAACGCCACCATATCTGACAAAGAGTCGTACTGGACCCCGAATTCGCTTTGTGTATTTGTCATTCGAGCGATACGACCATCGAGCGCATCCATAAAGCCCGCAACCACAATAGCAATCGCGGCATTCTCCAGCGCACCGCTCATGGCCGCCACAATGGCGTAAAAACCGGAAAACAATGCACCGGTGGTTATCAAGTTGGGAAGTAGGTAGATACCACGACGCAGCCCGGCACGCTCTTCTTTCACCTCGAAGAGAGAGGAAATATTCGCCTCCACACCGGAAACTATCTCATCATCATCTCTGGGCGTTGGTTCATTCATTAGTATTGCTCTGTTAAGGCAGACGTTGGTCTAAAAACTTTTCGTACTATTGCCGGAAGAAAATCCCTACAGGGCAAGTACCTTTTCGCCCCGCGATAGACCAGATATTCCCGATCGTACAACTTCCATCACGACAGTCTCGCCCATTGCATTTAAAAATGCATCTAGCTTTTCCGCCGTTCCTGTCAGTTGAATCGTGTAAGTACCACTGGTGACATCAACAATTTGACCGCGGAAGATATCTGCAGTTCGCTTTATCTCCGCCCGTTGCGCACCTGTTGCCTTTAATTTGATCAACATTAGCTCACGCTCTATATGATCGCCGTCAGTAAGCTCGACAAGCTTTACGACATCAATCAGTTTGTTCAACTGCTTGGTGATCTGTTCAACCTGCTTATCACTCGCAATTGTTGTCAGCGTGAGACGAGAAAGGGTTGCGTCTTCTGTTGGCGCAACCGTCAAGGTCTCAATATTGTAATTTCGCTGGGCAAACAATCCGACAACCCGGGACAAGGCACCAGCCTCATTTTCCATCAACACCGATAAAATGCGTTTCATTATGTACGTACCCCTTTTGCTAACCACATGTCCCGCATAGAACCGTTAGGTGCTACATGCATGGGATAGACGTGTTCATTGGGGTCTACCTGAATATCGACAAATACCAGACGATTTTTTAACGCATAAGCTTCAGCAAGAATGGGCTCTAACTCATCTAGATCATTAACTTGAAACCCAACATGACCATAGGACTCAACGAGCTTGACGAAGTCCGGCAGCGAATCCATATAGCTATGAGAATGACGTCCCTCATACTGCATATCCTGCCACTGTTTAACCATACCAAGCGATCGGTTATTTAAATTGATAATCTTAATCGGTAGGCCGTACTGGGAGCAGGTAGACAGTTCCTGAATATTCATTTGAATACTACCTTCGCCGGTAATACAGGTAACCACTTCATCAGGAAATGCTACCTGAACACCCATAGCCGCAGGCAAGCCAAACCCCATGGTGCCGAGGCCACCTGAGTTTATCCACTTACGCGGCTCGTCAAATGGGTGATAAAGCGCTGCAAACATCTGGTGCTGGCCAACATCAGAGGTGATGTAAGAGGTGCCGCCACTGACCTTGTATACTGCCTGGACAGCTTCTTGGGGCTTAATCGCTTTTTCA
Source organism: uncultured Pseudomonadales bacterium (assembly GCA_965367925.1). Taxonomy (GTDB): domain Bacteria; phylum Pseudomonadota; class Gammaproteobacteria; order Pseudomonadales; family Azotimanducaceae; genus JAHRVQ01. Next base: position 3,666 of record CBDUKY010000151.1, read on the forward strand.
CCTTCAGCTTTATTGACCTTAAGGCAATCTTGTTTCCGCCAACCATCGATCTGTGCCCACCAGTCTTTAAGCCGTGCAATCTGGGTGTCGGTCCGTTTCCTGACCTGGTCTGGAATTAGACCGTTCATTTCTTCTAACACACCAAGTACTGGACCTACGATTGGGATATCTACTTCTACGTTTTTCGAAATAGAAGCTGGATCAATGTCGATATGAATAATCTTTGCATGGGGGCAGAATTTGGAAATCGAGTTAGTCACCCTGTCGTCAAACCTGGCGCCAATTGCAAGTATGAGATCGCAATGGTGCATGGCCATATTTGCCTCGTAGGTACCATGCATACCAAGCATACCGACAAATTGTTTGTCTGTGGCCGGATAGGCACCCAACCCCATCAAGGTATTGGTTACCGGATAGCCCAGTGTTTTGGCCATATCCGTCAACAATCCAGCAGCATTGCCCTGGATCACGCCACCACCCGCATAAATCATCGGACGCTCTGCAGCTAACAGCATCGAAACTGCCTTCTTAATCTGACCTGAATGGCCTTTAGAGGCTGGATTATAGGATCGGATTTTCAGATCATGTGGTGGTGTATAAGGTACGAGATCCGTCGGATTGGTAATGTCTTTTGGAATATCCACAACAACCGGACCTGGGCGACCAGTAGTGGCAATATAGAATGCCTTCTTCAGAGCCATTGGCAAATCTTCGGCTCTTCTAACAAGAAAGCTATGCTTTACGATTGGTCTTGAGACGCCAACCATATCGGTTTCCTGAAATGAATCAGTGCCAATCAGGTGGCTTTGCACCTGGCCGGAAATAACAACCATCGGAATGGAATCCATATAGGCAGTCGCAATACCAGTAATGGCGTTGGTTGCACCTGGTCCAGACGTGACAAAGACGACACCTGGACGGCCTGTACTACGCGCATAACCATCAGCCATGTGAGTTGCTGCTTGCTCATGGCGGACAAGAATATGTTGAATCTTATTTTGTCGAAACAGCGCGTCATATATGTGGAGCACGGCACCGCCTGGGTACCCAAAAACGTACTCAACACCTTCATCCTGCAGCCCGCGGATTAAAATATCTCCGCCCGATAACATTTCCAACCGACTATCCTCTATGCTCACCAGTTAACCTATATCACTACCCGAATCGCATAATCTAGCGGGTAGATAGGGGCGGGCATTCTCGAACATAGCCGCCGCACAGTCAATCTTTGGCCAGTTTCGCCGCTATATTTCCCGATCTTTTTCGACTAAACGGGGATAAAAATCCCTTAAGTTGCGCAATCTAAAGGTCGATTCTCTATAGGACATGGAGTAAACTGACAAAAATACCTTATGTAATACAGCGTTAGATGAGAAACCTAAGAGTTTACATTGTTAGTATCGCTGCCATCCTCCAGCTTTCTCTGGTCATGGTAATGCCCGCGTCCGCCGCGGAAGACTACTATGTCTGGGTCGACGAAAATGGTGTCACCAACTACGCCGAGCGCAACCCAGAGGGCGTCAGAGCCAAGTATGTTTCAAAATCCCAGACCTTTGGCCGTCGCATCTTGGAAGAGATTGAAGAGGAAACGCCTGAAAGTGAAAAGAACACCACTGCTAAAAAGGAAATAGATCCGGATGCGCTGGTGGATGAAGATGCTGCCGTCCTCGCCGCTGAAATGGCTGCGATTAAGCGCAAAAATTGTGAAATCGGCAAAAACAACCTTGCACAACTCAAAGCCTTCTCACGAATCCGCGTTACTGATGAAAAGGGTGAAAACCGCATCCTGACAGAAGAAGAAAAGGCCCAGAGGACCGAAGAAGCCCGCAAAGTCATTCGAGAAAACTGCGCTGGCTAATTGTTAGCGGATTTCCAGATCAGGGCTGCAAACCTACCCGTCTCACCATCTCGCCTGAAAGAATAGAAGCGCTCATCACACCAGGTGCAAGTATTTGCACTGGTCACACGGGTCACCCCGGCTTCTCGCAACTGATACTCTGCCTCGAGACTCAAGTTAAACATCCAATGCCCAGACGTTAGTGTCTGGACAAATGACCTGTTATCCGAAAAGGCCTCCAGCACCCTTGCATCTACTTCATAGTGGCATACACCTATGGCCGGCCCTATATAAGCCGCGTAATCATACCCGGCTGGCAATCGATCCAGTGTATTTTTAATAATCCCTGCTGCTAGACCACGCCAACCAGCATGCACCGCTGCAATCACCTCACCATTCGTCGATGCAATTAATATAGGTAAACAATCGGCAGCCATGACACACAAGGCAACATCGGGAATCCTCGTGAAGGTTGCGTCGACATCAAGGGTTGCGCTGGCGCTTGTTCTTTTCGCTTGAATTTCGGCAACCTGACTACCATGGATTTGATTCAACCAGACAGGATCTTCCTTTAGCCCAAGCTGTGTGCGCAGCACCATTCTATTTTGCTCAACCACAGACCTATCATCGCCAACATGGGTGCCGAGATTCAGACCACCATAACAACCCTGGCTAAAGCCACCGTGCCGGGTTGTCACAACCGCTTTTACAGATCCGGCAAAGCAATCTACATTAACCAGGGCACTAGCGATCATAGGTCGAAATGATCTCGAGTAGCCGTTCAAAATCCGCTGGTAGTGGTGCGCTGAATGAAACCGGCCCTGTACCAAGAGGATGCTCAAAGGAGAGCTCCCTGGCGTGAAGCGCCTGCCTATCAAATGTCCGCAGCGTATCTATTAGCAATTCATCCGGTAAGCCAGCCGGTTGCCGAAACTGGCCGCCGTAAACGACATCACCGATTAGCGGAAAGCCTATATGTTGCATATGCACCCGAATCTGGTGCGTGCGGCCGGTTTCCAGTGATAATTCAATATGTGAGAAATGTGGGAAGTTAGCCAGGCTCCGATGGTGGGTAACCGCCGGTTTACCGCCAGCCTGTACCGCCATACGTGTTCTTTGTTTGGAATGTCGGCCAATTGGCGCATCGACAATACCCGGCCTGATTAGCTCACCATAGACGATTGCCTCATAGATTCGCTTTACTGATCGTGCGGAAATCTGGCTCACCAATGAATTCTGGCTCGTCAGGGTCTTGGCGACAACCATCAAGCCTGTCGTATTCTTATCCAGACGGTGGACGATACCTGCCCGGGGCACTGATTCCAGCGTTGGACAATAGTGCAGCAAGGCATTAAGCAGGGTCCCTTGCCTGTTCCCTGCACCTGGATGTACTACCAGACCAGCAGGTTTGTTGATGATAAGGATTTGCTCATCTTCAAAGACCACATTTAGCGGAATATCTTCCGCACCATCGACAACCACCTCCGGCACAGCGTCTAAATCCAGTAGATCCCCTGGTCTGACCTTGTACCTGACAGACTGGGCAACACCACCGACGGTTAATTCGCCACTTTCTATCCATTGCTGCAACCTGCTCCGGGAAAATTGAGGGAACAGTATCGCAGCGGCACGATCTAACCTGAGCAATGAAAGCTCCTGAGTGACGATCGCATGTTGTTGGATTGGATCAACCATGAGTGATTGCGCAAGCAGTGTTTGGGAATACCTTTAGGCTTATGGTTAAATAGCCCGGTTTTACGGGACGTAACGTCCTATTATTACATGTGATTGAGAGGCGTATGCGTTTATTTCTTACCAGCATTTTGATTTTAGGCTTGATGGCTTGTTCCAGTGAT
>CBDUKY010000152.1:0-7353 GCA_965367925.1 uncultured Pseudomonadales bacterium
GATTCCTATGCCAGACGGCACCCGACTCGGCGCCAGAATGTGGCAACCCATAGGGGAACAGAAAACCCCTGCGATCCTGGAATATATTCCTTATCGCAAAGGCGACATGATGGCGATTTCCGATGCTGCGAGATGCCGATATCTTGCAGGCTTTGGCTACACCTGTGTGCGTGTCGATGTCAGAGGAAGCGGTGATTCAGAAGGTATTCTGACCGATGAGTATACCGAGCAAGAGCAACAAGATGGCTGCGCAATTATTCAGTGGATAACGGCGCAAACCTGGTCAAATGGCAAGGTTGGCCTGACAGGTATTTCATGGGGCGGCTTTAACTCACTACAAATTGCGGCAAGACAGCCACCTGGCTTGAAGGCAATTATTTCTGCCTGCAGTACGGACAATCGATTCACAGATGATGTGCACTACAGCGGTGGATGTGTACTTGCGGAAGATATGATCGGTTGGAGTGCAAGTATGATGAGCTACCTATCGAAGCCACCTGACCCGGATGTGACCCATGAGGCCTGGCAAGAAATCTGGCTTGACCGCCTGAATGCACTACCTCATCTGGCAGAGATATGGCTGCAACACCAGTCCTACGACAGCTACTGGCAGCAAGGCTCTGTTTGTGAGAAGTATGCCGATATCAATTGCCCAACCTTCCTTGTTGGTGGCTGGTCCGATGGCTATACAGATAGCATATTTAGACTACTTGAAAACTTACAGGTACCTTGCCAGGCGCTGATTGGACCCTGGGCGCATGGTTGGCCTGACAACACCCTGCCCGGCCCACCAATTGGCTATTTGCAAGCAGCGCTACGCTGGTGGGATCACTGGCTAAAAGACAAAGATAACGGCATTGCAGAAACGCCGCAGCTACGCTATTGGCAACAGTGTTATTCCGATCCAGCCACTAACTACAAGCACCGGCCCGGCCGCTGGCTAGGTATAAACAACTGGCAAACCCGGCAAGCAACGCAGCTCCGACTATTTGCCGGGGACAATGAAAGTCTTGTCGCAGCCTCCGCTGAAGCGTGTGAGATTGAAATCGCGCCGCACTTTCAACATGGTCAATGTGCCGGTGTCTGGAATCCCACTGGCGGCCGCAAGGTCGCACCCACAGAACAAACCCGTGACGATGAATGCTGCGTCCATCTTGAATCAGCGGTGTTTGAAGGCAACGTCAATCTTATCGGCATTCCGCTCATCACATTTAAGACAACCGCAAGCGCTGGTCAGTTGGTCGTGAGACTCATGGAACTTGATACAGATGGTCGTTCACTGTTAATCAGCCGGGGCTTTGTCAATCTAGACCAGCAATCAGAACCACAGGTGGCACTTAACCTCGATGCTGTTGGGCATAAGATCAGTGCAGGAAACCGGCTACGTTTGAGTCTTTCCACGAGCTATTGGCCAATGCTCTGGCCATCAACCAGCAATCAACCCATTCGCCTACAAAGACTCACCCTTGGCTTGCCAGTGGACAAACAGATACAAACCTATGATGCAGCTTTTAGTCGTCCTGAATTGGCAAGTAGCCTTGCCTACGAATATTTGCAACCCCCTGCCGGATCACGCACCAGTACCATTGACGATGATAGGTTTACGGTGATCACGAGTAGCGACAGCGGCAAGTTACAGCTCGAAGATCGACTCGTCATTCAAGATCAAAGCCGCAGTGAAATGGTGTTGAACAAAGACTTTAATGGGGAGGTGCGATGTGAACGTCAATCATCCATGGCTGGTGCCGACTGGCAAACTGATACTAGCTTGCACAGTCGTATGACCGCAGACCAATCCAACTTTTACCTTCGCACCGAGCTAAATGCTAAGCTGAATCAAGCACCCTGCTTTAACAAGGTATGGGAAGCGACCATTCCAAGAACTGATCGCTCTGACTAGCAGCGACTAGTCGGGATAAGCCGCGATACACTCAATTTCAACCCTGGCATCCAGCGCAAGACCACTGGCAGCCAGAGCGCTACGAGCAGGAAAATTCTCGCCAAAGTATTCCCGGTATACTTCATTGACCTTCGGCCATTCAGCAATGTCGGCAAGAAACAGGGTACATTTCACGACCCGGCTCAAATCAAGGTTATTGCGCTCAAGCACGGACTTAATATTTTCCATGGTCTGACGGGTTTCGGCTTCAACGCCCCCTTCCACCAGACCAAGGCCGCCAGGCTTATTTCCGAGCTGACCTGAGAGAAATAGAATATCCCCCACTCGCACGGCTTCAGAAAAGGGCAAGCCTAGTTTTTTGAATGAATCTGGGTTTTTGAATTCGATATCCACCGCATAGCTCCATTGAGAGATTAGGAAAGCGGATAATAGTAAAAGAATACGTGATTGGTGCATATGTCATCCGCTGGTTTATGTTGTCGGCAGACATCATAACCTCTGCGGCGCGCGCTGTTGACAGGGCCTATGCGCTATAAGGTGTCTAGCCCAGCCGCAAGTTGGCTGAACAGACTCGTGGTAAATCTAGCGTTCCTCTGAGTTTTCGTTAACTTCAGAGACATGACAAACAAAGAGCTCTGTCAATTTTGTCATCTCGTCTTCAATTTCACGGATAACACGATGAATAGAGGCTTCCCGCTGATTGGCTTGTGCTGTTTGATTCATAGTTCTGCCTAATTCCATTGCTGCTCAATTTCGTTAACCACACCTACAAATTCAGTAGGGAAAGCCATCATAGTTGAGTTCTGGGGCAGAAAAAGCCCAACAGGGGATGAACGGTCAAATAGTAACCAGAAGTGTGAACCAGGCCACACTTGGCACTTTATCTAGCCTCGAACTTCGGTAAATGCTTCTCGAGATTGGTTTTTTCCAACAGGAAATTTCCAAGCAACTTCGCCCTGTAAGGCAAGGCCAGCATGGCCGGGGTCGCTACCAGGGTCAGTAGCGAGGCAAATGCTAATCCCGACACAATCGCCTGAGACAGGGGCACCCAGAAGTTTGACAAGGCACCACCATAGACAATTGAGCGGTTAATCAGGTCGATACTGAAGTTCATGGCCAGAGGCAACATGCCGCAGATTGTCGTGACCGTGGTTAATACCACTGGCCTAAGCCGCTGGGCACCGGTCCTGACAATCAGCTGGACATAATCTAATTCCGGGTGCGCCCGCTTGATGTGGTTAAAGGTATCTATCAAAACGATATTATTGTTCACCACAATACCCGCGAGGGCGACGATACCTGTGCCTGTCAAAATCGCACTAAATGGCTTGCCGGTAATAACCAACCCAATCAACACCCCGGCAGTGGACATGACCACTGCAAACAGGATCAGTAACGCCTGGTAAAGACTATTGAACTGGGTGACCAGCAATACGAACATCAGCAAGAGTGACAAGCCAAAGGCAACACCAACAAAGGCGATGGATTCAGATTGTTCTTCGTTGACGCCGCGGAAGACAATATCCAGCGCTGGATCAAATTGCTGGGTATCCAGCCAGGCTTGAATTTCCTTGACCTTGGTATCTGCTAATACCCCAGGCGCCACATTGGCGCGGATGAATTTAACGGGAATACCGTTGATACGTTGGATGGTGTCAACCAGCGGCACCGCCTTGCGAGTCACAAAGTTCGAGACAGGAATCAGGCCTTCCCTGGTCATCACCTTCAATTCGTCTAGTGCATTGATCCCTCTCGCTGACTCGGGGTATCGAACTCTAATATCCACCGCATCATCAGCACCATCAGGACGATATTCACCGACCTTAATGCCGTTGGTAACCAGCTGCACAGCAATACCAACCTGGGACACATCAGCGCCAAACAGAGCTGCCTGGGCACGGTCTACGGTCAATCGCCATTCAATCCCCGGTATGGATCGGGTATCGTCAATATCCCGTATCCCTTCGAGGTTTGACATATATTCAACAACCCGTGCAATCGCAGGCTCAAGGAGTGCTTTATTTTGGCTAGCAAACTCTATCTCAATGGGTTTGCCGGAACCGGGACCCTGTTCTAGCTCTTCCACCTCTACAATAATGCCGGCAAAATTAGCTGTTCTGCGCCTTACCTCTTCAAATATCTCTGTACCAGTCACCGACCGATCATTTTCATCCATCAGTTCGATGAACATGCGACCTATAAGATCAGGCACACCTCTGGTTGAGCCACCAGGTGTACCTGTTGAGAGGTTCATAGCAGCAATACCTTCAACGTCAACTACTGCCGCTTCAACTTCTGCCACCAGCCGATTGGATTCTTCTGCTGACAAGTTACCTCTGGCGCGCACAGACAACATACCGAATTTCGGTTCAGCGTCGGAGAAGAACACAACCCCGTTACCTGCCTTACCGTAGGCATAAAAACTGCCGATCAAAACACCGATGGTGACAATTACAATCATACCTGCATGAAGACTGGTCCAACGCAGGAGTCTTGCATACATACCAGTGACGCTCTTAAGTTGCGTCGGGTCGCCCTCTTCAAGCTCTTTTAAAGTATCAATCGACTTCTGATCATCCTCACCAGCCTTACCAAAAATCGCCCCGAGGGCCGGGCCAAATACCAACGCGTAGAGCAGACTACCAACTAGCACCGTGAACACGGTGACAGGTAAGTAGCGCATAAACTTGCCTGGAATCCCAGGCCAGAACATTAAAGGTAGGAACGCCGCCAGGGTTGTTGCGACAGACGCCACCACTGGCCAGAACATACGTTTACCTGCTAGCGCATAGGCTTCTCTTCGATGGACACCCTCGACCATCTTCCGGTCTGCATATTCCGTTACCACAATGGCGCCATCGATCAACATACCGAGGGCCAGCAACATGCCGAACATCACCATAAAGTTATAGGTAAAGCCGATTTGATGAAGCAGGGTCACGGAAAACAAAAAGGAAACAGGAATACCAAAACCAACAATGATCCCGGATCTAAATCCCATGGCAGCAACAATTAGTACCATCACCAGTGCAAGGGCTGTCATGATATTACCTTGCAACTCACGTACCTGACTTTCAGCGAATGGTGCCTGGTCCTGGGTATAAAAAACATTGACCTTGCCTGGCAACTCCGACCTGAACTTTTCGACAATGGCCTTCGACTTGGCAACCGTCTCAATAATATTAGCGTTGGCACGCTTGATCACATTCAAGGTGATGGTGCGCTGACCATTGACCCTGGCATAACCATTACGGTCTTTAAAGGTACGACGTACTGTCGCCACATCCTTCAGGGTAACAACGGTGCCTGCGCTGGTCTTAACCGGCAGGTCAAAGAGGTCGCTTGCCTCTTCAATAACACTTGGTACCTTGACTGCAAATCGACCCTCACCCGTATCAATGTTACCTGCTGGTATGAGCCGGTTATTCCTGATGATGGTGTTGATGAGTTCTTCACTGGATATTTGATAGGCCTCCAGTGCTAGCGGATCAATCACCGCTTCTAACAATTCTTCCCGATGCCCCTGCATCTCGGCATCCATGACTTCAGGGATACCTTCAATTTGATTGCGTAGCTTCAGTGCGAGGTTATAAAGGACCCGCTCTGGTACATCATCGCCGACAAAATTGATTTGCAGGATTGGAAAATCCGCTGTGGTCTCTTCTTGTATAAAGGGTTCTTCCGCGGTGGAAGGTAATTCTGGTTTGGCCCGGTCAACCGCTTCACGTACATCAGATAAGGCCTCATCGAGATCAAAATCGGCATCGAATTCAACTACCACAGTTGCACGATTTTCAGACGCATAGGCGGTTAACTCTTCCACCCCTTCAACTGCCCGGAGCTCCACTTCAAGTGGCATCACCAGCAGCCTTTCAGCATCTTCTGGTGAGATACCCTCATGGTAGACAGTGATTCCAAAGAAAGGCACTTCAATATAGGGGTCACTTTCAACAGAGATCGCACGCAAGGACGCGACGCCAGCAATCAGCACCATGATCATAATTAAGACCGTGGTGCGGGTTCGAGTTACCGCTGCATCGACAAGGGCGTTCATGAGGATTCCGCCTCAACCACAGTCGTCGGTTCTTCTACCAACACGGGCAGTGACGTATCAATGGTTTCAAAAATTGGCTCGACAACTTCACCAGCGACAACCAGTTCTTGGCCGACAGTGATAATTGTAGACACTTCAGGTAGCCCTGAAACCCAGATGCCATCCACGTCATCCCGGATCACCTCGACAAAGTAAAAGGTGACCCTGTTGCTGCCATCAATTGTTCTTACCCCTAATCGACCCTGATCATCCAGGGCTAACAAGGCCGGAGAAATCTTGTGGGCAGAGACGGTTTCGAGAGGCACATGAATGCGGGCAGATATACCGCTAGGGATCGAGTAGTCGTGGTTTTCAATTTGGATTTCAATGGGATAGGTACGTGTTGCTTCCTGGGCAGTCTTACCAACAAAGGTCACAGCACCTTCAACACGAATACCAGAGGATAATTCCGCCGTCGCCTCGTCCCCGACACTCAAGCTCGCAATGTCTTTTTCTGCCACCTGGCCAACAAGTAACATCGGATCAAGGTCGACCAGTTGCGCGCATACGGCGCCAGGTGTGACATAGTCACCAAGTTCCAGCGTGACATCATCAACTATGCCGTCGAATGGTGCCCTTATTTCGAGCCGTTCAAGGGCCAGTTCACTTCGCTTTAGATTTGCCTCTGCAGTAGCAAGTCGCGCCTTTGCCTGGGCAATAGCAGTTTCAGATTGCAAACCACTTTTCGCGAGGCGCTGACTACCTTCATATTCGATCCTGGCTTGATTCAGCGCTTCCTTTGCTTCTTCCAGTGCTACAACTCTGTCTTCCGTAGAAATACGACACAGTAATTGTCCGGCAGTGACCTTATCGCCACGTTCAACCAGACGTTCTGCCAGCGTACCATTGGTCTGCGCTCGAACAGTGACCACGCGTTTGCTCTGGGTGGTACCACGAATCGTGAGTTGGCGAGATTGCGGCTGGGCATAAAGAGTTGCTACACGGACTGCCATGGGCGGCTTTTCTTCCATCAACAATGCATGCTGACGGTTTTGCTCAGCGACGGATGAAGGCGGAGGCGCTGCGTCATCTGAAAGCTGGCCACTAACGAGCCACAATACAAACAATACGGCAATGATCGACGCGGTAATATAAGTAGAACGCATGAAAGAACTTTTCCGTGTTCGAGTTTCAAGTCACAAACATCTGGCGAGTCTACGCTGCCTGAGAAGTCCGGCGAAGTGAGGTCTGGGGTGTATTGAGCCCACGTCCTGCAAAGCGCGCTATCTTAAGCAATATCATTGCCTAATTCCACAAAACAAGGCTTGTGGCGCAGCCAGGCTTAAACAAAATGCTAGCCTACACGTTCAGATCCTACACAGCTTGGATGCTCATCCACGGTAAAAGGTTTAAATAAAAA
>CBDUKY010000153.1:0-7327 GCA_965367925.1 uncultured Pseudomonadales bacterium
TGGCGCGGCTATATTGCCTCCCTTGGTTAGGGCAGGCATCTAGTAAAAAAACACACCTTATGGTGTGTTTTTTTGCATCAGGAAATAGTAGTTTTATGCTGGCCAATAAAAAAGGCACATCCAATGGATGTGCCTTTTTTGTCCATGACCAGAAGGCCATCTATTCATTACATCAGCTGGTAAGTGAAGCCAAGGTAACCGTATCGACCAACTGGGCTTACGGGGTAAGCATACTCGGTTGAGTAGGGTTCCTCGTCAGTTACATTGGTAATACCACCAAAGAAAGTAAAGGCATCTCGTTGATAGGTTGCTCGCAAATCATGGATATAGGTGTCGTCGTCTGTAAATGCCGCTTCACCAAAGTTGGCTAGCGCGGTCTCTATCTCGACACCATCTTCATAGGCAAGCGTCTGTTTGCTCAGGTAAGAAGTACTCCAGGTAACGCTTGCAGGACCATAAGAACCTGTAAATGAGAAGGTGCCGGATTTTTCAGGTCTACGCATCTCACCGAGTTCATCATCCAGTGTGCCAGCTTCAACAAATTCTAGCTTTCGCACGTCAGTCAGATTTAGACCGGCAAGGAAGTTAAACTCAGCGATACTAAAATCGTAGGACAACATCACATCAATCCCCTCGTATTCAGTAGAACCGAAGTTTAGCTGCACCTGACGAAGGAAGTTCAATCCGCCAGACTGTGCAGATGCTGGATCGGCATTCCGACCAACAAGGTCACAGAATGTATTACTAAGGGTTGCAGCATCGTAGCACTGGTCAACAATATTTTGTGCTGAAACCGAGACGATAGCATCTTCAATTTCAATGCTGATCAGGTCTATAGATAGCGCCAGACCCGGTAGCATTGTTGGTGTGATAATCACACCAATAGATTCTGTTTCAGCGGTTTCTGGTGTGAGTCCAGGGTTGCCGCCTACAGCGCCAGGAAAACCTGCTGATAGTGGGTCTTCAAAATTGTAGTTTCCAGCGTTGTCAAAAATATTCGCTGCGAGGACCCCATTTGCCTGCAAGTCTGCTATACAGTTTGCTTCGCGCTGAGCGGGATTTGCTGATGATGAGATGTTGATGGCATCGCAGGGATCAGCAGGGCGAAATCTTGCGCCTTGTTCTGGAGAGAAGAGTTCAAATAGATTTGGCACCCGGGTCGCTTCACTAAATGTGTATCGAAACTGCAGGTCCCTGATTGGTGAATAAACAACCCCAATCTTGTAGGTATCGTTTGAACCAAATTCAGAGTTGTCAGATTGTCTGAATGCACCTTCAAGGGTGAGCTCTTCTGCCATCATGGCACCGCTAAGAATCGGTGCGGAAAGTTCTACATAGAAATCCGTAAAACTATAATCGGAGCTACTATTCAGTAGTCGCGTAGAAGGTGTTGGGCCGAGGCTCTTCGCGTCGCTATAAAGTCCAACCCAGTCTCCAGCAGAGAATACCTGGCCATCTGGGGTCACACCGCTAACGGGTAAAATACCTTGATCAAGTGAACCAAAATCTTGCGCTGTTTCTTCCTCACGATATTCAAAACCAACGACATACGCGATTGGTCCACCTGGTAGAGAGAAATAACTTCCTGTATCACCGGTTGCGAATGCTGAAACGACAAATTGTTCAATGGTCTCGTCAACTTCTCGGTCAAAGGTAACAAAATCAATCGAAGCCTGGGACATGGCACCCTGGCCGCTCCAGATATCCATTGGCTGGCAAGTGCCATCACCTGGTGTGAAGGTAAAGAAAGGTGACAGATTGCCACCGCCAACATACTGGGGAATGTCAAAAGGTGTTGTGTGTGGGTAAGCAGTAGGATCGAGATCTGATCGACAGACGATTTCACCTGTTGCCGGATCAGTAACCGCGTCAATCGCAGCAAAGAATCTGTCTGGGATAACGTCTTCCCTGTCGGTCATGTGCCGTTCAAACCGACCGTAGTTTACAGAAACTTCATAACTCACGTCGTTTATTGTACCTTCGAGACCAAATACAAAGCGCATTAGTTCTCGTTCACTGGTGGTTAAATTGTCGCCCCAGTCAGCGGAGTCTCTTGAAATATGCAATCCGCCATCAATGCCCGCGAATCCTAAACCAGCGTTATTTACAAAGGCGGACAGTGCTTCAGGCAAATAGGGGTTGTCGGGTGCGCCGTAGAGCAGATCGGTGAAGTTGTGGTATTGCTCAAAGGCTTCAGACTCAATGTTGACGTACTTGGTTTCCCAGAAAGCTGAGACCGCATCAGAAATATCATAGTGGCCGTTAAAGTTAACGCTAATCTGTTCTTTCTTGGGGATGATGTTGATTCGGTTCGGGCGAATATAACTACCACTTGCACCAAATTGGTTGAAGCTACCTGCTACCAGTCCATCCTCATAGGGTTGTAACTCACCATTTGCATCAATATTCCAACAGCCACCGGCAATACCGAAAGATTCGGCGCCATCTAGTGAGCTGTTATAACCAGTAAAGCTTTGTAAGCAGTCTGGTGTGCCGTCCCCGTCGAGATCGGGCTCTGAACCTAGCGGGGTTTCTAGACCAAAGTCACCGAGTACAACGACCCCGTAAGGAGAAGTGATGTTAAAAGTTCGACCGGGCAAGATTGCGCGAGGTGGTGCACTTGCTGCCCTGGAAAATAGTGCTTGCTCCGCTGAGGTTAAGGTAGGAGCTGTTCCAAATTCAGCTGTGTAGTCAGCAATAAAGGTATCAACAGATGGAATGCGAAGCCCAGAATTGAATCGGCCGGTTGTGGCAAAGTCGTAAAACTGGGCAAGGTTTGGTGTGGTGCCAGCAGTAATTTCTCCAGCCTGGAAGCGCAAATCAGGGTTTTGATCATCGTTTGAGATATTGTTGTTAGCAAGAAAACTTCTATCGCCTGCTAATAAACCGTCATCTCGCTCGTATTGCACAGAGAAGGTTACATTACCACGACCATCGTCGAAGTTTAGACCACCTAAAGCAGTAATACTGTCCTGGCCATAGCTGTCTTCTGATGCACGACCTGTCTGGGCTGTGACTTCGAAGCCCTCGTAGTTGTCTTTTAGAATAAAGTTAACGACGCCGGTTACAGCATCAGAGCCATATACTGCTGATGCACCACCGGAGAGAATATCGACCCGTTCGATCAATCCACTTGGTATTGAGGAGACATCGACAGCAGATGTACCCTCAATACCAGCGACATGTCTACGGCCATTAACTAGCGTCAAGGTTCGCTCAATACCCAGGCCACGCAAGTTGAGTGCAGAGCCGCCAATGTTGTTAACAGAATCGTCACCCAGATTGTTGGCACCACTGTCCAGGGAATTAGCGGCAGTTACACTTGAGAGTAATGCTGGGTTGTCGTTTAAAACCTCAGCGATATCCCCCTGACCACCATAGGTTAATTGTTCCGCGGTAAATGAAGAAACAGGCTGTGCACTATTGGCGTTGGACTTTATTCTCGATCCAGTAACGACAACCTCTTCTATAATAGGTTCATCATCCGCCTTCACTGGCGCAACTGATGCCAGCGCCGCTAGTAGCGGAATATATGAAATGTAATTTATGTTCTTCTTTTGCACAAAGGATGCCTCCCAACAGTTTAAGTGAGTGTTGTGAGGCAATAACTATGCCAAGGAATAAACAAATTTATTTTTTATAACAGGGAGCAATGAAAATCTAAGCTACAGGCGTTAGCGCTAAGATTGTGCGCCATGCACCGAAAAAACCAGACCCAATCTTGTGCGTTAAGTTTCATCGCTGGGCAAAAATAATTGAATCGATGACCAAAAGAGTGCGTTTCACCAGATTGGTTCGCTAACGAGATAAATATGTTTCGAATATTGAAATATTTACCGTCGGTGGAATATTAAAGTCTTTATCCGGTACGGCCATAGGACTGTGCGATCTTCTTGCACCATGCACAGCTTTGGCGCGGAAATTTATTCAGGGCTCACAAAATACCTGTACTCCGGTGCGGCACGCTAATTGCTTTGTTGGTTGTAGAGATCAAGAACCGGACGAGGTTCTCGAGATAACGATGACTAGCGAGAGTGAATTGCTATCCAAATTATCTACAACAGCCTAAAGAGAATAGTGCTCGCCACCTGCTTGCTAACTAGTACGTCCGCCTATGGGCATATGCTCAACATGACAAGCATTGATGTGCGAGTGGATAAAAACCAACAAGCGAAAGTGAGCCTGGACATTGATATTGGTCAATCCTTGATGAGTGCTGAGGATTACTGGGCTGCAACGCAGTTAACAGGCCCGGCACAACAAGCCGCACTGGAAGTCGTGGTAGAAAAGCTAAAAAGAGATATAACTATTCTCGCTGATGGTGCGGTCAGACACTTAACCCTGACAGGATATAAGATCGGTGCGACCTCTCTTGATGCAATTCGAAATCCGCTCACCCCACAGATGGCGACTTTTTACTATTCTGTTGATCTGTCTGGTGCTAAGTCATTCAGCGTTCAACTAGATGATCAGTTAGATATCCCGTGGCCATGTCTAGTTAAGGTAGAAGCTTTTGGGCAAGCCCTACCGCAATCACGGTTATTGACCGATGTGGATAGAGTAAGCCAGGCAGCGTTGATAGAGCCAGGGCAGAATATTGCTGAAAGCATGCGTGCGTCTGATCTATTTGTTGGATGGTCAAAGGTTTCACCGACCCTTTCCTGGGTTGCTGTTGGCTTTCAACATATCGTCCCCAGGGGGCTAGACCATATATTGTTTATTCTTGGTTTGTTCTTCCTGGCAGGTGGTTGGCGAACATTACTGCTTCAAGTCACAGGTTTTACCATTGCCCATTCCTTAACTCTGGGGCTTTCTATTTACGGGCTTATTCAGGTGCCCAGCAGTATTGTTGAGCCTTTAATAGCACTCTCTATTGTTTACATTGCGGTGGACAATCTTTTCGAAACAAAGCTAGCCCATTGGCGTATTGCTGTTGTTTGCCTATTTGGATTGCTCCACGGCCTCGGGTTTGCCTCAGTACTTGCTGATATTGGCTTACCACAGGACCAGTTCTTGTTGGGACTCGGTTTATTCAATCTTGGTGTAGAACTCGGTCAGCTCACTGTCATAGCAACAGCATTTTTCGCGGTGGGTTGGTTTCGTCGTCAGTCATGGTATCAGTCAATTATCGCTCAGCCAGCAACCATTGCGATTGCGGGCACGGGTGCCTACTGGTTTTTAAAAAGGATAGCGTTTTAATGAGTCAAATTAGCAATCGACACCAACGCAGCAAGTTGGTTAGTGGCATTGGCATCGCGGTAGTGACTGCCAGTCTGTTTATATTTGAGCAGGCAGCCTCAATGGTGACGACGAGAATTTCATTCGATACAAAAGACGCCGTGACAGGTAGTTTTCCCGACGTCTGGATTCATGGGTCAAAGTCGGCCATGGACAATCAAGACCCGGCTATTCAAGTCCACGCCTATAACGAACACACTTATATCCTGCGTGAGAATAAAGCCATCAACTATGAAGGTGCATTTATGTACCTGCTGTTTGGTAACGAGAAGGCGCTCCTTATAGATCAAGGCTCAACTGCATCCCCAGCGCTATTTCCACTAAGGGAGGTTGTTGACGGCATAGTTTCGGACTGGGAGGCAAAGCACGGTCAAAAAACCACACTCATTGTCGCCAATAGCCATCTTCATGGTGATCACTATGCTGCCTGGAATCAGTTTGTGGATCGACCAGACACCTTAATGGTTGGGCTGACGCATGAAGAAGTGATGGATTACTGGGGTTTTAGTAATTATCCGGAGCAGCGCATCGAATACGATTTGGGTGGCAGAACTTTTGTTGTGACAGGTACACCTGGGCACCAGAGTTCAGAGATAGCCCTTTATGACACCTGGACTGATCTTTTGTACACCGGCGATATGTTCTATCGCGGTCGACTTTATCTTGAAGACTGGGATGCCTGGGCCGCAAGTATCAAACGTCTGCGCCAATTGGCATCTGACTATCCGGTGACCCATCTTGTTAACAATCACATCGAAATGACTGCGAGTGCAAAAGTTGATTATCCGATTGGTAGTACCTGGCAACCCAATGAGCCTCCGATGCAAATGACCTTAGAGATGCTTGATATCGCGGTAGATGCTATCGATGACGTAAAGGGGCCTGGGATCTACAAATATGATGACTTCATGATCTACAACGAAATTCCCTGGGCATATACCACAGACCTATAAGGTAGGAGCAAAACCATGAAAATGAAAAAGTTGATCGTTACGCTCGGCCTGGTTTTGACCACCATTGTGATCAGTGCTGAAACCCTGGCCCAGGCAACCTTTCGGGTAGATGGACCAGCTGTAGGGAACATGCGCTTTAATTGGATTCACGGCAGCTTGTCTGCGAAAGCAAACACGGATGTCAGGGTGCAGGTACACCGCTATAACGAACATACCTATATTTTGAGACAAAACCCGGCAATTCACTGGGAAGCACCTTTTATGTATCTGATATTTGGGCAAAAACAGGTCTTGTTGTTGGATGCCGGCGCGACTGCGGAAGCTGAATACTTTCCGCTAAGGAAGACAGTCGATGCGGTGATACGGCGCTGGGAAAATGCTAACGGTAGTAAAAAGCTGCCGCTAATCGTATTGCCTTTGGGGTCGGACATGTCCCAGACGGCAGGGCTGGCTCAGTTTGAAGATCGACCTAACACGACAATTATGGCTGCGACGAATACCGGTCGAAAAGCACTCATGGGCAGTAACACCAATGCAATCCTCGATCTTGGTGGGAGAACACTGAATCTACTGAAAACACCGGGGGTTGATGAGTTTGCGATTACTGTCTATGACCCATATACGGATTTTTTATTCACTGGCAATACCTTTTATGCCGGACGTCTCGTGATTCGTGATTTTCCTGCTTACAAAGCCAGTATTAAAAAATTGCTCGCGTTTGCTGCCGAGCATCCGGTGAAGTGGACCATGGGAGGACGAATCGAAATGAGCGATTACCCAGGGGTTGACTACCGTTTACGTAGCAATTTTAGGCCACGTGAACACGCATTACAGCTACCCACGAAAATGCTTGCGGACTGCTACGACATCGTACATTTGATTAATGGTGCTAAAGATATTCGCATCCATGATGATTTTATTGTCATGAATGGCGTTGGTCGTGGTGCACGTGACTACGGCTGGCCAACTTACACACCAGAAAGATTTCGTCAGGTCAGGCTGCGTTAATTCTATATCCAATTAATTTATCGGGGAACTTAGTATGTTTAAGAAAGCTTTTTTGATGGTATGTCTTTCGCTGGTTGTAGCTAGCGTTCAAGCCGCACCATTACGTATCGGTTATAGCGACTGGCCTG
>CBDUKY010000154.1:0-7318 GCA_965367925.1 uncultured Pseudomonadales bacterium
TGGATTTGGTGTTAAGGGTATCGTCACAGATGACCCTGTGAACTATCAGACTGGTTTTACCTGGGGTAATCCAAGCTCTTCAGACCAACGCAAGACCGATGACTTGCGCCATGCTGCATACAATGGTCGCGGTGACTATCTGGATGCAAGTAACGCGGCCAATCTGGCCAGTGAAATGGTGCGCGCATTTGAAGAATTCTCGCAAGGTAGTGGTGCTGCATCAGCTGTGAGTTTTAACTCTCAGGAAATCCAGGAAGATACGTTGATTTTCCGTGCCTTCTATAACACCAAGATCAATACCGGTGACTTGATCGCACAGAGCCTGACAGATGCAGGCCTTGCAGAGGAGCCTGTGTGGAGTTCCGCAGAGGTGATGGATGACACAGACCCTGATGATCGGGAAATCTTCACCTATGATGCTATCGCCAATCAGGGTATCCCGTTCAGACCTGGTAGTTTGAATAATGATCAGCGTAATGTGTTTATTTCGAACCCGGCTGCGAGTGCTGCACAGAAGAATGCTGAAGTGACCCAGCGTGTGAATTACCTCCGAGGGGATTCATCGAATGAACGACCTGTCGGTAACTTCCGTGAACGCCCAGCAGTGCAAGGTCGGCTCGGTGATATTGTCCATTCAACACCTGTATTTGTTGGGGCACCTAACCGGATTGGACGCGATCAATCTCCATTCCCACAGGACAATCTGTATTCTGATTTCCGGGCAACATTTGCCGATCGTAATGAGGTGATTTATGTCTCTGCTAACGATGGTATGTTGCATGGCTTCGATGCAGACGACGGCTCAGAAGTGTTTGGTTTTATGCCGAATAATCTGATGCTTGGTACATTTAGTCGCCGGATAACTGATCTTTTGGACTTTGAGTACAGTCATAGGTTCTTCGTCGACATAACGCCTGCCGTCAATGATGTTTATATAGACGCAGATGGTGATGGTGATAAAGAGTGGACGACAATTCTTGTCGGTGGTCATGGCGCTGGTGCCAAGGCTTACTTCGCGCTCAATGTTTCTGATCCATCGAAGCTTAACGAGGATGATGCAGATGAAGTTGTGCTCTGGGAGTTCACTGATGCAGATGATACCTATCCAACTGACTCATTTGGTGCACCTTTAACAACTGCTGGTGGACTCCAGCGAGAGGATCTACAAGATACCCCAAGACCGGTTAAGGACCTTGGTTACTCCTTTAGTGTCCCAACCCTTGCGATGAGTAATGCCAAGGACGCAAATGGAGACCACGAATGGGTGGCAATGTTCGGTAACGGCTACAACTCAACAGCTGGTATCGCGAAACTCTTCTTACTGTTCCTTGATCGAGGTGTTGATGGCACCTGGTGTCATCCAGATATGGGTTACAACGAGAGCCTTGTTTATGCACAGCCTCCTGAATGTATCGGTAAGCAGGATTTCGTCAAGATTGATACTGGATTTGGTGTTGTCGACGGATTCCCGAATGGTTTAGGTACTCCACGAGGAATTGATGTCGATGGTAACGGTACGCTCGACTATGCCTATGCTGGTGATACCTTCGGTAACTTCTTCCGCTTCGACCTGACATCAGAGAACTTCAATGATTGGAGCTTTACCAAGATCTTTGAAGCAACTTACGATGATGGTACCGACGTCAAACCTCAGCCAATTACGACACAACCAATTGTGACCACGCATCCAACTGAACAGGATGGCTTTATCGTGATATTTGCGACAGGTTCTTATATTACCGTCCCGGATGGTGCTAATAAGGATATACAGTCTATCTATGGTCTTTGGGATCGCTTGTCACCTGAACTGCTAACGACTGATGATATGGTGCAGCAGCGGTTTATCAACCTCTTTGATGAGACATTTGGTAATGTCCGCGCGCTAACTAACAATGAAGTTGATTACTCCATTGTTGGCGGTAAGAAAGGTTGGTACAACCACCTGGATTCAGTGGCGGTGAATGGCAATCAGTTGCTTGATGACCCTGAATTCCCTGGTGAGAGGGCAGTGCGTAATATCCAGCTCAGGGGTGGCTTAACCTTTGTTAACAGTATCATTCCTCGAAGTGATACGAGTTGTGTGGACATAGCTGGTGGTTTTGCATTGTCATTCTGCCCAGGAACAGGTGGTACGAACTGTCTGGGTAATAGAGGTATATTTGACCTGAACAACGATGGTGCCTTCGATGATGGCGACTCGGTGGATGGTCAAGTAGTTGCTGGTACCCGATTCGAAGACGCTGTACCAACAGACTCTTCGTTTATTGAAGACAAGCGTATTACTCAGTTGAGTGATAAATCATTGGATGCGACTGGCACTAACACCAGTGGTGGTGAAAATACAGGTCGCTTGTCCTGGAAAGAACTCGACTCAGTTAACTAGGAGTTAGCACTATGAGAATTGTTAGCCTTTTTTTGTTGAGCCTACTTGCTTCTTCCGTGACAGCGGAAGAAGTGACGTTCGATACCATTATGGATTCGATAGAGGAGGAGCTACCAGAGCGAACCACAACTGGCACGATCCACGAAATTGATCTTGCAGCCAGAACGGGTGTGATTGGTGGTTACCTCTACCATTTTGGACCTTCAACGGACCCTTACCCACTGAAGGTAAAATTGCTTGGTAAGAACTTTGGTTCTCTTGAAATGCTATCTGTGGGTATGGATGTTGAGGTGTACTACTTTGTTGCACCAGGCGGCCATCGGGTGGCTAACGAGCTTGTTCAAATTGAAAAAGCGGATGAGTTCTAGCTGTTTTGTCTCTCCTGGTGAAACTAACCTAACAACGTAGCGGCTTGCCCTTCCGGTCAAGCCGTATACCGTTTTCATCTTGCCGGTGAATTACCCTTGCCCGGCCCTGAACATTAATAACGATTTGTCGAGCGAGGGTCAGATCCTGATCTAGCGGACAGTAAACGAAGTTGCCATTTTGATAGTTGGTGTAACCGAGGCTAGTGAGTTGCAAGTATTGCCGATTCCGAAACGCTCGCCATTTGAAGGTTCCTTCGATATTCTCGGGTTGAATACGCTGTATTAGATAGTCGCGCCCATCGAGTTTGCCATTTTTGTTCTGGTCAGCAAACACTATTAAGCCATCGTGCCATTCTCCGCCACATTCGAGACTAGCCTTATCAGCAGGGCATAAGGTGGCAGTTGTGCGTCTTGTTATGGCAGCGTGGCGAGTAAAGTTTACCGCGGTAATTATCCAGTTGATGCCTGCCGTTGCTTCGCTACGTGCGTGCATGCGTGCCAGTGATGGAATGACCATTCCGGTCACGATACCCATGATTGCAAGGCTTGAAACTAGTTCAACCAGAGTCAATCCACGATGACCATTTCGCATTTTCCTGGCAACTCATCTGTTATAGATGCGGCTAGGATGCGATTTATCGATGTGGAAGTAAGTAGGTGTGGTCGCTGAATGTTGTGGGCAATTGTCTCGGCTTTAGTTGAGACAATGCCGACAGTTTCTATTCCAGGCCGAGCTTTTTGAGCCTGTAGCGTAGTGCCCGAAAAGTAATACCAAGCTTTTTAGCAGCGGCAGTCTTATTCCAGCGAGTAGCTTCAAGGGCCTCGACGATAACGTTCTTTTCAATATCTTCGAGGTAAGATTCGAGAGAATCCGCATCCTCTGGTAGTGCGGACGATTCACCACCGTCGTCGCTGCCGTCCAGGGGGGCGTCACTAGTATCGGTAGCAATATCGGTTGGTGTGAGTTTGTCAGCAGCAGGGCGTGCAGCGGTTGCTGCACTAGTTTCTGCAGGTGAAAGACTCAGATCTTCAGGTCGAATAATATCGTTTTCACAAAGTGTGAATGCGCGTTCGAGAATGTTTTCCAGTTCCCGTACATTTCCAGGAAAGTGATAGCTCTTGAGACTTTCCATTGCCGCATCACTAATAGTGGGTAGGTCAGATTTGTATTCTGTCGCGATACGTTCTAGAAGTGCGTGGGCAAGGATAGGGATATCTTCTAGCCGCTCTTGCAAACTAGGCACCTTAAGTTCGATAACATTGATGCGGTAGTAAAGGTCTTGTCTGAAATTGTCTTTAGCGACTTCAGCGGCAAGATCCTTGTGCGTTGCGCTCAAGATTCGCACATCGACAGGAATTTCCTGTTGCCCGCCGATTGGACGAATGGCCTTTTCTTGTATACCCCTTAGTAATTTTACTTGCATGGGTAGCGGCAAATCTGCCACTTCATCAAGGAACAAGGTGCCACCATTTGCTGCCTGAAATAGCCCCTCTTTGTCGCTGGTCGCGCCGGTAAAACTACCTTTGGTGTGACCAAAAAATTCACTTTCCATGAGTTCGCTTGGAATGGCGCCACAGTTAACTGGAATGAAAGGCGCGTCTGCATGAGGCCCTTGTTCGTGGATCATACGCGCGACAAGTTCTTTACCACTACCGGATTGGCCGCTGATGTAGATAGGTGCCTGGCTACGCGCTAACTTTACGATTTGCTTACGTAGCAGCTCCATTGCTGGTGTACTACCCAGTAGTTTTAGTTCACTGTCATTCTCAGTTTTATTGGCAAGCGGCTTTAAGTTAAGGGCTGTATCAACAAGTTTTCTGAGTAGCTCCAGGTGTATCGGTTTTGAGACAAAGTCGAATGCACCCGCTTTTAGTGCGTCAACAGCTGATTCCATATTGCCGTGGGCGGTTATCATTGCGACAGGCAATGGTTGATAGTTGTTAGTGATATGTTGAACAAGTTGAATTCCATTACCATCAGGTAAGTTCATATCGGTTAAACAAAAATCGAAGATTTCCGTTTCAAGTAGATGGAAAGCAGTTTTCAGATCTGGCGCTGATCGAGTATCAACATCCATTCTGCCAAGCGTGATCTCTAACAATTCTCTAATGTCAGGTTCGTCGTCTACAATTAGTGCGCGTTTCGTTTCCATTTAGCCTTAGTTCCTAACTGCACCAACAAGTGATTGCAGGGGGCGTTGTACCAGTGAAATTCTAAATTTACTTCCACCCTCAGGTGTCTTGGCATAGCTTAAGCGAGCATTGTTCGCCTCGCAGAGCTCTTTCGATAAGTATAAACCAAGTCCTGTGCCAGAGACCTCGGTAGTGTAGAAGGGTTCAAATAGGTTTGGTACAAGATCCTCATCGACGCCTGTGCCGAAGTCAATCACTTCAATGTACCGTGCACCTGACTCGATTTTTGAGCGAATGATGATCTTGGATTCACCTGTGTTCTTCTTGCTATATCGTAGACCGTTCTGACATAGATTGCCAAGGATCTGCGACAGATGAAGCGGATCAAATTCGACCTCAATATTGTCTTCCTGCTGTAGGTCCACTTTAATATCAATATTCTCTGCATGACCTGCTGAAAACTCTCGAATAAAATCCATTAACCATTGTTTAAGGTCAATATTTTTCGGCTCAGCGGTCTTTCTTCGCGACATTTGTAGGACGTTTTCAATAACGTTATTCATCCTCACGCAGTGGTTCTGGATAATGTCACTTAATCGTTGGTCGCCCGCATTGAGGTTGTCTGATTCACGAAGTAGTTGTGCAGCATGGCTAATGGCGCCAAGTGGATTGCGAATCTCATGTGCAATGCTAGCGGACAATCGCCCAAGGGCAGCAAGCTTTAATTGTTGAGCTTGTTTGTGCGCCTCGGTGCTATCTTCAAGAAAAATCAAAGTATCAAGATCTGGGTCTGGTGCGCTCACCTTTGAATAGGTGGCCAACAGATTAGGAGAGTCGTCGTCAGTATGGAAAATAAAGGTGGCCTGATTACCCTGCTTTTCTGCTTTGTGTATTTCTTCTTTCATTGAAGCGGGCAAGTCTTCAATTTCTTGTGTTGCTGGAAGTTTGGGGAATAGAAACTGCCTGCCGGCAGCATTTATTAATTTTATTCTTCCGCCATGAGATGCGACAACGACACCGGTTCGCATTTGTTCAACAACAGTTTGATTAATCTGTTCCAGAGTAAAGATTTCGTTTTCACGTTTACGTAGCTGTCTCGATAATGTCTGGAAAAGAATGTTGGCAACAAAATATACGATCCCTAGTACCCCTGCCTGGAAGAAACTTTGAATCTCGTTTTTTTCCAGAAAGAACAAATATATTTCTATGTAGATCGTTAGTATGAAAGCAATAGCGGGCAACACGGCGGATATTCTTCCGTAGATCAGACCGCCGCCAAATGCGACGGTGAAGATCAAGAAGTTGCCTAGTCCAGAAGCAACACCACCACTTGCTGCAATTAGTAAAGAGAGGCCAATGATGTCCAGCGTCAAAATGACGAAGGAGGGTGCTGTTTTTGATATGAACTCTTCACTAATAAATAGTGGTAGAGCGAGTCCAACAATGATGTTGGACATCAGGTAGATAATGATTGTGTCTTGAAACAGTTCCGGGTTTGTTGAACCAACGAAGCCGCTAAAATTTTCGCTGACAAATAACCACAAAAACAAAAACGAAATTAGGATTCGGTAGTAGTTGTAAACCCTGAGGATTGTTGAACGTTGCAGACTGTGCAGATATTCAAAGTTTTGACCTCTCGCATCTGCCATAGTGTTTTTAACCTAACAATCCAAATGTAATGATATTGAGCCAGGATTTTTCACTATTCTTTATATTACCTGGGCTTTTTGTATTGCCGTCTTTAGATTCGTAATTTGGATAGTTGCTGCTTAGCACCAAATATGCCTCGTTAGCCAGATCTGGCATTTCTAGTAACTGATAGGCTTCAACCATAATTGCTAGCGCATCCGGCACGGAAGGCGTCTGTTGAAAGTTTTCAAACACGTATCTGCCGCGATTTGCCGCTGCGATATAGGCACCGCGTCGAATATAGTAGCGGCCAACATTTACCTCATACTCAGCCATCAGGTTTCGTAGATAGACCATGCGTTTTTGTGCGTCTGGTGCATATTGACTATCGGGAAAGCGGCGAACCAGATCGGAGAAATCATCGAAGGACTGGCGCGCAGCACCTGGGTCACGAGTGGCCGGATCGAGTGGGACAAATTTCTCAAGAAAATTTTGATCCGCTTCAAATGAGGCCATCCCTTTTAAGTAGTAGGCATAGTCGACGTTGGGGTGCTGGGAATGCAGGCGAATAAATCTGTCTGCTGCAGCCCGGGTTGCTTCTGGTTGTCCACTTCGATAGTAGGCGTAAACAATTTCTAACTGGGATTGTTCAGCGTAGCGACCAAAGGGAAACCTGGCTTCTAATAGCTGCAATTTATTGACGGCATCCGCGTAGTTCCCGGACCGTAAACTGCTTTGAGCAGATTCATAAAATTTGAGTTCGGTAGCGTCAATGTCCTGCTCCACCTCATCACTGGAACAAGCC
>CBDUKY010000155.1:0-7292 GCA_965367925.1 uncultured Pseudomonadales bacterium
TTATCTTGCGTGTCACGCGTGTATCCACGCGTTAATTGACAGAGTAACTTTCGCATTTACGCGACCGACGTGCCATGACAATCTCTAGCTGTTTAGCTGCCAGGTCAAAACCAGCGATTACCGGTAGGACGCCATTCTTGCATCTGACAAAAGATATTCGTTAATGCGAAAAACCGCGTCCTGATATACGGGATGGGTCGGCGCCGCACTGGGCGCTGCCAGTAGTTTGTCGGCGTCCGCTACCGGGAACCAGAAAAAGCGAAACCTATGTCCACCACCATCCAGGGTATCAAAGGTCCAGGATTCCGGTAGGCACCGGTCACCAAACTCACAAAGTACAAAATGCCAGGACTGCTGTGTTCTGGACGCCCAGTCTCCGAGATATACCGTTTGTTTAACGCCATCTAATCCGGATTCCTCTTCCAGCTCTCGCAGCGCTGCTGCGATCACAACCTCGCCCGCTTCAAGTGTCCCTTTTACCAGCTGGATACCTGCGGCTGGATGCTCGAAGAGTAAAATCTCTGTTCTACTTCTATGACGTAGGACAACGGGGCAAACCTTGATTTCACGATCTTGAAGTCTGGCTCTATCTATATTGATTTCCGTCACGAGAGATTTATCTCGCTTCCGGTATCAGTGCTAACAGGTCCGTCATACCAGGATCAATCCCTAACTGACTGAACAGGGTCGTCAGTTGACCACGGTGGTGTGTCTGGTGATTTAACACATGCAAAAATAGCTGCCCCACTTTTCTCTTGAAAGGCTGGCCTGCCATGTTTCTATACGCCATCGCTGTATTTAATTCAGACTCTGTTATCTCGTTAGCAAAACCGATCAGCATCATATCCAACTGCTCCCTATCTTGTTTCAAGGCTCTCAAATCCTCATGCAAGATCAAATCCAGATGCGTTGGCTGTTGCCACTGGTCTAGCTCATCAAGGGCGCCAAATGGGTGATGAGCAGCAAAGCGCTTCATCCAGATGATATCTGTCACGACGAGGTGATTAAGGGTGCCGAGGATCGATTTGAAAAATGCACCTCGATCCATGGTAAGCGCCTGGTGATCGAGGCTAGCGGCAAGGTCATAAAGGTTAATGTTCATCCACTGGTTATATCGAGTCATTAACTCGATATTGGCTTTCTCAGACATAGCTGCACCTGATCCTTTAATTGACCAGCCAGCGAATCCCAAATAGCTGGATGAATGGCCGGTAAGTCTTGTGAATATTCCACACCCGAAGAATACCAGCCTAACTAACAAAACTGGTAGGATGCGAACATGATTCAAGCCTGGCTAAATATTCTCTCCCAGTCCATTCCTGGTACGCGTCAGGCAATCGTCCTGAATCCAGCACTGGCAGAAGATAACGTCGTCGCATCCTGGCCTGCAGGGAACGCCTACAACGAAGAACTGCTCGGACCTGCCAGACTCGTGACCCCAAACAAACCGCTGCTTGTTAGTCAGGGGCGCTCAGATACAGGAGAAACACTACTCCATATCGCGCGACAAATTGAAAGTAAATCGCCGCGCGCAGAAAACCTGATACTTAGCATAGAACTCGCAGCGGATATTTCCCAGCAGCAACGTTACATCAACCTACTGCAATGGGCGGAACAATGGCTAATGCTGACGGAGACATCCCATAAAACGGATGTTAATTTACAACTTCTAGAAGACCTCGTCGCCCTCACCGGGAATAAGGACCCAGGCACTTCACTTCAACAATGTACCGATACGATCGCCGGGCTTTTCGATATCGATTGTCTACTCGTTGGGCTAGAAAAAGACGGCCAATTTGAGGTCACCTGTGTCTCACAACTAGCAGATTTCGATCGCAAGGCAGCACTTATTCAGGACGCAGAAAAGCTATTCAATCAGCCCGGCGAAAACTTATCAATTGAGGGTCGCACTCGAATTCAGCAAGCCTACGGATTTGAACAGATCGAGCGAATCGAATTCCCTGCTGGCCGCGCACTATTATGTAATGCCCATAGCGTCTCTCAGCTGGAGACGACACGCCCTGGGTTAGAATCACTGTTTAACCTGCTAGGTCTTTGTCTCTCAGCAGAGCATCAAAGCGAGCGCAAAGCAGCAGCGAATACTTCGACGCTAACAGGTCTGCTCAAGCGCTACCGTGTCGCTGCCGTTGCCCTTGGTCTGATTCTACTTAGCGCATTTGTTGAAACAGATGATACGGTCAGCTCACCGGCTGTACTTGAGGGTAAGGTCCAACGAGCCATTGTTGCACCCTATGATGGATTCATTGCCGATCAATTTTCTCGTGCAGGTGATCAGGTCCAACAAGGTGATACCGTCGCAACCCTGGATGCCACTGAATTTCAACATGAACGGCGTCTCTGGCTTGCCAATAAAGCAGAGGCAGAAAAACAATACCGACAAGCCCTTGGAGAAGTCCGTCAGGCTGAAGCACAGATCTTTGCCGCGAAGATAGAACAGGCAGAGGCACATCTGGATATCATTGAGCGCAAGCTAAAACAGTCCAATCTGCTGGCACCCATAAGTGGCATTATTATCAAAGGTGATCTTTCCCGGGCATTAGACGCACCGGTTAGCCGAGGAGAGATACTGTTTGAAATGGCACCTGTTGATGAATATCGGCTCGCCACCTTCGTTGCAGAAGATCAGATTACGCAACTCGCAATTGGTCAGGAAGGAATCGTGGTTTTTGACGCCTTACCGGATCAATCTGTCCCCTTCCGCATCAGTCGTATCGCCCTTGCGACAGAGCAGGCAGATGGCAATATCAAATTTCGCGTTGAGGCTAATATCGATGATGAGTATCTGCGCCTTGCTCGCCCCGGCATGACCGGCATTGCCAGGATCACCACAGGCCGTGCATCCCTGCTATGGACCTATGTTAAACCGATAGTAGGCTGGACCCAGCTACAGATCTGGAAGTGGCTACCGTGACCCGTCCGATGACGTCAGACATCGACCTGAATAAGTTTTTTGCGCTTCAGTTGTATCTCAGCCCCCATGTCAGCATCTCAACCCAGCACATCAGGCAAGAAACCTGGTTTATCCTCAGCAACAATCTCAACGACAAACAGATGCGAATTCCGCCTGAGACCATGCATTTGATTGGTTGTCTAGGGCGCGGCCAGAGTCTGGCGCAGGCTGTAGAATCAGCGAGACAGCAGACGGAGGAAACGCAGTTCGCATCAGCGCCAGCATTTAGTCACGACGATGTGATCAGGTTGATATTTTCATTGCAAGAGATGGGTATGCTGGCCGGCGATATTGCCTTTTTTAATCAACCAAAAAGCCAACAACAGGGTCTGTCCGGCTGGCAACAACGGTTATTACGCCCCCTGGCAATCCAGATTCCACTTCTCAATCCCAGTCGACTACTCGACACTCTCGCTCCTCTGGCGGAGAGACTATTTGGTGCAAAGCTCTTCTGGACTCTTATTGCACTGATAGTCATTGCAGCACTGGTCGCTATCGGTGAAACCGCCGAACTCAAGCGCCACTTCGACGCCAGATTTTTTGATCCAGCCAACCTGATTAGTCTCTGGTTTATCTATCCCCTATTGAAAGGTCTTCACGAGCTAGCCCATGGATTGACTTGTCGTTGGCGTGGCGGTCATGTGAAAGAAATGGGCATCATGCTACTTGTCTTTGTCCCTGTGCCTTATGTAAACGCAACCTCGGCGAACACCTTTAGTAAAAAGTCAGATCGCATACTCGTTGCGGCAGCAGGGATTTTAGTGGAGCTTTGTCTTGCTGCTATCGCCCTGCTTCTCTGGTGGCAATTGCCTGATGGTATCCTGCGTGACATTGCTTTTAACGTGGCCATGATCGGCAGTGTTTCCACATTGCTGTTTAACGGCAACCCGCTCCTTAAATTTGATGGCTATTATATTCTGGAGGAGCAAATTGAGATTCCTGGCCTTGCGTCAAGGTCCAACCGCTATCTTGGTTATCTGATTAAGCGCTATGGGTTTCAGCTGCACACTGCCAGGGCACCCAACACAGCAAGCGGTGAAACCGGATGGTTTGTTATCTATGGCCTCACCTCAGGCATTTACCGAATTGTGCTCAGCTTTAGTATTGCCTTCTATGTTGCCGGTAAATTTTTCGCTGTCGGTGTTCTGCTCGCAGTCTGGTATCTCATCTATCAGATTTTATTACCTGGCGTAAAAAATATTATCGCGCTGCTGAAACTTTCCGCAGATGAAAATAACCTTTCACGTAGCTTGAGTTTATTGATGCTCGCACTGTGCTTACCGGTCGTTCTTCTGGTATGGGTACCGGTTCCTAACACCACCCTTGCTGAGGGAATTATTATCGTGCCGGAAGAAAAATCCATCAGAACGTCAGTAGAGGGTTTTCTCGTTAAACTACCCCGAACGACTGGCGACATTGAAGCTGGTGACGTGGTTGCTTATCTTCGAAATGATGAGATTGAACGAGACTATCGTCTTGCACTTGCAGATCTCTCTGAGGCACGGGTTGAGTATGCGAGGTCTATCGGCAACAACGCCACCCAGGCAAGTATTGAACAAGAAGAAGTTGACTATCTTACTGAACAGGTTGCGCTAGCCAAAAAACAGCTCGATGGTTTGACCATCCGCGCAAATGCCAGCGATCAATACACAAGTTTTTTGACCGAGGATGACCTGGGAAAATTCTTTCAACGAGGTGAACTTGTTGGCCAGCTAGGAGACAACAACACACCTGTGGTGCAAGTTGTGATACCCCAACGAGCAATAGATGCTGTTCGATCAAATAGTCGCTCAATCCAGGCGCGAGTATCCGGATTTCAGCAAAAAGTCGTGGAAGCAACAGAATTACGGGAGGTTCCCAAAATCAGTAATCAGCTACCGAGTCGTGCACTTGGGTCCGCAGCCGGCGGCAGTTTGCCACTAGATATGCGAGATGGCTCAGGATTTACGACGAAAGTACCTTTTTTCCTGATCGAAGTGTTACTTCCAGGTAATACAATTTCTTACAATATTGGCCAAAAAGTAGTGCTAAAATTCCGCCACGATTCAGCACCCATAGCCCTGCAGCTCTACGATAGGCTATCTATCGCGTTGAACAATCAGCTCCAGTCAAACACATAGCCTTGACTCTAACGCCGCAGCGCTTTTCGTGCCGACACGTTTAGCATGGTTCTAATTGAGTGGCGATAACAAGAAAACAAAAGCAGACGCCAGAAACCTCAAATCAAGAATTGATTTAGTCCAATAACACACCAGGGAAGACATTTTGTTCCATTTGCGTGCACATCAAGAGCGAAACAGTCCGACGCGCTACTCCAGGATACTGGGACTAGTTTTTCTCATGGTTCCCTTCGCGAGTAATGCGGCTACAACAGATAACGCATTACCAGCGTTTGATTGCGTGATTAACCCTAATCAAGTTGTGGATATAAGCAGCCCAGTCCCAGGTGTTGTAGAAGCCCTCTATGTCGAACGCAGTGACTATGTGGAAAAAGGCCAGATCGTTGCACGACTAGCAGCAGGGGTTGAGGAAGCGAGCGTTGAACTTGCAAGAGCAAGGGCCAACCTGGACCCAGAAATTAGCGTCGGCGAACTCAATGTTGAATACGACCAGAAGCGCAAAAGCCGAATTGAATCTCTTTATGGCAAGAAGGTTGTTTCCATAGAAGACCTGGATGATGCAGCCAAGGAAGCAATGATTTCTGAATGGCGTCTACAGCAGGCAAAAGATCTACAAGACGTTAGAGCACTAGAACTAAAACGCGCAGAAGCGCTACTGGCGCAAAAAACAATAAGATCAACCATTAGTGGTTTTGTCGTCCAGCGGTTTAAGTCGCAAGGTGAATATGTCGAGGACCAGGCAATTGTGCGGATCGCCCAACTAGACCCACTACGAGTCGAAGCAATCATCCCTATGAATTTATTTGGTAAGGTTGCACCAGGCATGACCGCAAAGGTCTATGCAGAGGCATCAGGTAGCGAATATGACGCTGAGGTCACAATCGTTGATCCCGTAGGTGACCCTGGCAGTGCAACCTTCGGTATCCGCCTTACTATGGCTAACCCAGATTTTTCTATTCAAGGTGGCACCCGTTGTGAGTTCAAATTCACATCAAGCGCCACAGCTCAACATAAGCCAGCCGCTTCGATCAATCGCAACACCGACATTGCTGAAACCACCCTACCTGGCGCAGCGACAACGGCTTCACACCTCACAAATACCGTTAGCGAACAGATCAATTATCGGCTTGGCCCATTTCAACATCTTGATGCCGGTCGAGCACAACAACAGCTACTTGCTGAAGCAGACATTCATAGCACACTCGTTGAATTGGCGCGCAATAAAACTGGCCACCTTGTTCTTGCTATCACTGATGATATTAAAGTAACCACCGAAAAACTCATTCAAGCAGGCATTGATGATTTTGTACTGCGCAAGCAGCCGCCCTACGCTGGCAGACTTTCTCTTGGCTATTTCTCTAAAACCGAAAATGCCAATACACTTTCCGAGCAATTGAAAACCGCAGGTATCGCGACTGAAATCCAACCAATGACGAGATCCATCTCTCAATTCTGGTTACATGTTCAACCGTCAACCACGACTTCAGAAGAGATGCTCCAACACTACGCAACCAACGGCGTTAATCTGGTGCGTGGAATCGAAGACAGCTAATGTCTACTCGTCCTGGACAGCGTAAGCAACCAAGGGGCGCGCTGTTTTTTGAAAGACTTGAACCGAGGATTCTGCTATCAGCAGACTTGCTTGGTGGATTCGTTTCAGACCTTGGTGAACATAAGGTCGACCAGCCCTACTATGACTTTCCTGATCAGCCAACTCAGTCCAACGACACCAGACTAGAAATCTGGGCGGACAGTACCGAATCGAGAGGCACTCAATTTGATGCCAATACACTCTTACAGTTCTCAGATGATCAGCCAGGTACACTGGACAGTGACACTTCTACGGCACTAGATCCATTCCCCACCTTTTCCCAGACCATTTCTCCTGATCCAGACCAGACCATTGAACTAGTCTTTATCAACGATGATCTTGACGACATACCAGGGCTAATCGACAGCCTGGAGAAAGGTGAAAACACGCGTCTTTTTGTCTTCACGCTGGATTCACATTCCGATGGTGTTGATCAGATAAGCCAGATCATCTCTGGATTCACCGATGTTTCAGCAATTCATCTGTTTGGTCATGGTCAGTCTGGTGAAGTTCAAATTGGTGGCAGTCTGCTTTCAGCATCAACATTCGATGAATACGCCAATCAACTAGAGCGCTGGCAACAGGCTTTTGTAGACCAGGGAGACCTGCT
>CBDUKY010000156.1:0-7265 GCA_965367925.1 uncultured Pseudomonadales bacterium
AGCTTGTCAGCTTCTGAAATAACTTCCAGAACCGCTGCGCCAGCGGCATCTGCTGGCAGTTGTTCAAGGTTCACGCTAATTGCTGGTATTGCACTCATATCTCCCGCAAGCAAAAACCAATCAGCATCTGTATTGATCTTCTGGCAGGCACCGGGACCTAGAATATTAATTTGCGAACCAGTAGCAACGTGATTGGCCCAGGTTGCAGCAGGGCCTGTGTCGCCGTGGGCAACCATTTCAAGTGTTAATGCTTGCTCGGATGGATCAAATGCTCTGATGGTATAGGACCTGAGTATGTCTTTGCTGTCTTGCTGTGGAAAGGCGAGTTTGACATAGCCACCCTCGAATCCGCTGGGAAAATCAGATAGCGCATCGCCCTGCAGGACCATACGGGTTAGATTCGGGGTGAGGGATTGCTTCGCTGAAACAACGACATTGCGAACGGCCTTTGCCATGACAGGTGCTCCTGGGTAAACCTAAAGAAACAGCAGGACTCAAAAGGGCGGGATCCAGATTCAATAAATTGAATCGTTGGGGAGGAATGGATCCCGCATTCTTTGAAGTGCTGTCGAAGGTAGAGAGTTTAATCACATTCAATCTTAAATGCAAATCATTATCATTTGAGAATCAAGCGACTGGTATAGCGGCCTGGCAGGCGTTGTACATCCACTTAACAATATCCTGTTACCATTCAGGCTGATCTTCAGGAGTTAGCAAATGCGAGACTGGCAAAATTTCAGGCTGGGGTTAATTGGGATAGTTGGCTTTTTGTTAGCATCCTGTCAGGCACCACTTAGATATAACGAAATCCAATTTATTGGCAGCCACAACAGTTACAAGGTTGCGATCGAACCAGCGGTGATGGAAAAGATTGCCGAGAGCAATAGAGACCTGGCGGCTTCTCTGGACTATTCACATCTACCGCTTCAGCGGCAGCTTGATCTAGGCATGCGAAAACTCGAAATTGATCTGCTCTATGATCCGATGGGTGGCTTGTTCGCTAAACCCTTTGGTGTGTTTGGGTTGCCAGACGCGATGCCCTACGACTCGGCGATCATGAAGCAACCAGGCTTCAAAGTAATGCATATTCAGGATATTGATTTTCGTAGTCATTGTCCGTTGCTGACCCAGTGCCTGGACCAAATTAGCCAATGGTCCGCAGCTCACCCCCGGCATATTCCCATTGTTATTACGATCAACGCTAAAGACGATGCGATTGACCTACCAGGTTTTACTACCCCACTGAAGTTCGACGATGCTGCCTGGGCTGCGCTGGATAAGGTGTTTTACTCGAAGCTAGCTGGTCGCCTGTTCTCACCGGATGATTTCCGTGGTGAATTCGGATCGCTGCCTGAAGCAGTTGCAGCTGGTTGGCCGCTACTTGATGAGCTGAGGGGCAGGGTTATTGTTGTCCTGGATCACCAGGGTAAAAAGTTAGCCGACTATATTGAGGGGCACCCTGGTCTTGAGGGTAGAGCAATGTTCGTCAATGCTATTGAAGATACGCCTGAAGCCGCAATTCGTATTGTTAACGACCCAATTAAGGAATTCGACTATATACAGCAACTAGTAAAACGTGGCTATATCGTCCGAACCCGTGCTGATGCTGATACGCTCGAGGCAAGACGTGGTGATACTGCTCGTCGCGATAAAGCGTTTGAAAGCGGAGCGCAAATAATTAGCACAGACTACTATGTGACTGATGAACGATTTAGCACAGGGTATCTGGTGACCCTACCAGGTGGTGGCGTCGCAAGATGTAATCCGGTGCTCTTACCCGACTGTAAGGTAAAAGAATAAATCACATGAAAAGGTGAATCAGTGGAACGCTTTAAAGATAGAAAGATTGCTTTCGATAACGGTTGTGTCGGTATCAATGTGGATGTGCCTTCTGCTTCTCCAGTGAATTACTACCAGGCGCTAACCAATCCTGGCCAGATGCCAACTATCATCATCGATGGCAAATTGTTCTTACCAACTCATCCTGTTGGGCCTCTACCAACAATTATAGTCGCGCCGGGGAGCCTTGGTGTTGCGGATTCTCATTTGAGGCATGCGGAAGCAATAACAAACCGTGGCTTTGCCGCTTTTGTTGTGGATAGCTTTGGTGAGCGTAGTGTGACATCAACTGTTGCTGACCAGACCCAGTTTTCTTTTGCGGCTTCTGCCTACGACATTTTACGCTGCGTGGAAGTGCTGGCAGAGATGCCAGAAGTTGATGCGACGAGGATTGGTGCCCAGGGCCATAGTCGTGGTGGTAGTGCGGTCATGACTGCTGCTAACCGTACCTTTGCCTCTGCTGTCGTCGGCGAAGGTCCTGGTTTAGCTGCCGTCCTTGCGGCTTATCCCTGGTGTGGTCATCAATTTCTTAATCCTGATACGGGGCAAACAAAAGTCCGGGTACTGATGGGCGATCGGGACGAATGGTGTTCGCCAATGCAAGCGCAAGCACAGTGTCACGCCATTGGTCTGGCTGGCGGGGATATTGAAATGACCTTGTTTGGAAATGCCCAGCATGGTTTTGACCGGGGTAGTGAAATTGAAAAGGTACCCGATGCACGCGTCGCACCTGCAGCACCTATTGTCTATATCGCGGATGATGGTGCGATGATCCATCCTTTATCGTCGGCGCCGGAACCGCAACTGATGGATCGTGACTTAATGGTTTACGCAATTAAGGCAGGCTATGGTGTAGTGGGCGCTAATCTTGGTAGTAACGAGGGCGATGCGGATCAATTTAATCTGGCCATGACGCAATTTTGGCGGAATACATTTGCCCGATCACCAAATCAAAAATAATTTTCGTAACTACATGGACAGCAAAAGAAAATCAGCTATATGATGAGGGTATCACGTTTGTAACTCGCCCCAAATTGGGGCAAAAACTTCCCAACGGAGGCACTATGGCGAAGTACACCCTGTCAGTTAACGGCGAAACCAAAGAGGTTGATGCAGAGCCGAATATGCCATTACTCTGGGCATTACGAGATATGCTAGGCCTGGTTGGAACCAAATATGGTTGTGGAATAGGTCAGTGTGGCGCTTGTACCGTGCATATTAACGGCACACCAATTCGTTCTTGTATGTTACCTGTATCAAGTGTTGTTGGTCAGCAGGTGACGACAATTGAAGGGCTGGCCAAGGGGACGGTGCTGCATCCACTGCAACAAGCGTGGATAGATGTAGATGTTGCCCAGTGTGGATACTGTCAGGCGGGTCAAATCATGTCTGCTGCAGCACTGCTAGAACACAATCCAAACCCTACTGACGATGATATTAATGTGGCAATGGAGGGAAACTATTGTCGTTGCGGTACCTATATTC
The DNA here is from genome assembly GCA_965367925.1 of uncultured Pseudomonadales bacterium. Classification (GTDB taxonomy): domain Bacteria; phylum Pseudomonadota; class Gammaproteobacteria; order Pseudomonadales; family Azotimanducaceae; genus JAHRVQ01. The sequence continues at coordinate 3,325 of CBDUKY010000156.1, forward strand.
GTATCAGAGAAGCGATTCATAAAGCGGCTAACTATGTCAATGCCGCTGCGTCGCAAACGTCTAGTAATGGGGAGGAAGTAGCATGAACAATTTGCTGGCTTCAATCCAATCAACGTTAAAAAATATAACTCACCAGCAACCCATCGACCGTAGAGCGTTTTTGAAGTTGTCAGGTGCATTGGGCGGTGGCTTCGTACTTGCCGCAACGAGTCAGGGATTGCTTGCAGAAAGTGACGATCTTGTTAGCACTGTCGGGTCTGCAGAAATCAATGCGTTTGTCAGTGTTTCTTCAGATGGAAAAATCACTATCTACTCTTCCAATCCTGAAATGGGGCAAGGTGTTAAAACAGCTCTACCAATGATTATTGCGGAGGAAATGGGTGCAAATTGGGCTGATGTTGAAGTACTGCAATCACCAGTAGATTCAGAACGTTTTGGCCGACACGGTGCTGGTGGCTCAACGACGATCCCTCGTACCTTTAACCAGATGCGAGAAATGGGCGCGTCGGCAAGAGAAATGTTTATTAGTGCCGGTGCAGTTGCGATGGAACTGCCAAGAGATGAACTAAAAGCCAAAGAGAGTCGTGTGGTTCATGACAACACTGGCAGGTTTATGACCTTTGGCCAATTGGCTGCACTCGCTGCGCGCCAGGAAAGACCAAAACGCGAAACGCTGGAATTCAAAGAGCGAGAGGATTACACCATTCTCGGAACATCGGTGTCTGGGGTAGATAATCTTGTTATCTCAACAGGTCTCGCACTCTTCGGGCTGGATACCAAAGTTGAGGGTATGCTTTATGCTTCCTACTACAAGTGCCCAGCGATCGGAGGGCATGTTGTCACCGCGAATGTTGATGAACTAAAAAAATTACCTGGGGTAGTGGATGCCTTTGTCCTCAAGGGCAATGACAATGTTCGCGAGCTATTGGATGGTGTAGCGATTGTGGGTACTAATACCTGGGCAGTACTGGAAGCCAGGAAAAATCTGCAAGTTACCTGGGATGAGTCCAGGGCTTCTAAGGATAGCTGGACAGATTTTGTCCGGCGGGCAAAGGCCGCTGCTAAAAATCGAGGCCCGGAGGAAGTAATAGATAAGGGCGATGTTGAAGGAGCATTTGGTAATCCAGAGAATAAAACCCTTGAAGCATTCTATGAGTATCCCTTTGTCTCCCATCTTTGTATGGAGCCTATGAATTGTACGGCAGATTACCGACGAGGTGAAAATGGCGCGAAGGATACGCTAGAGCTCTGGATTCCTACCCAGGCGCCCGAGCGGGCCTATGAGGTCACATCGAAGATGTTTGGTCTTGAAAATGATCAAGTGCTGATTCATCAGATGCGTCTAGGTGGTAGCTTTGGTCGTCGCATCTTTAATGAATATGTTTGTGAAGCCACCGCAATATCGAAACGTGTCAATGCCCCGGTAAAACTTACCTGGTCGCGGGAAGATAGTATGCAGCATGACTTTTATCGTGTTGGTGGTTTTCAATCGGTTAAAGGCGCGGTGGATAGCCAGGGTAAGTTGGTTGCTTTTGAGGACCACTTTATTGGCATGTTAAATAACGGTAAACCTGTATCGGGTTCACGCTTTCCAGCAACGGAATTTCCAATTCAAAATGTTGCCAATGCTTATGCATCGAAAACCATGTTTGATATCGGTACCCCATGTGGACCCTGGCGTGCACCAGGGTCAAATACCTCTGCTTTTGTAATCCAAAGCTTTTTGCATGAGCTGGCTATAGCGGGAAATCGGGACTATTTAGAATTTCTTGTTGAAACCATGGGTAAGCGCCAGTGGTTTGAACCGGGCAATATTCGATCTCTGAACACTGGTCGTGCAATTGATGTGATTAAGCGTGCGGCGAAAGAGGCTGGTTGGGGAAGAGCCATGCCAGAGGGCCGGGGGCTTGGGCTAGCTTTTTATTTTAGTCATGCGGCTCATGTGGCGGAAGTTGCTGAGGTTAGTGTTGATCAGAATAAGAAGCTTACAGTCCACAAGGTCACGGTTGCTGTCGATGTGGGGCCGATCATTAATATGTCTGGTGCTCTCTCGCAAGTGCAAGGTGCAGTCATTGATGGGCTATCAACCATGATGGGGCAGAAGATCACCATGGAAAATGGTCGAATAGAACAGTCCAACCTTCATCAATATCAGGTACTTAGAATTTCTGATGCGCCGCTGGTTGATGTGCACTTTATTCAAAGTGATCATCAGCCAACAGGGCTTGGTGAACCAGCGTTGCCACCTCTGGCGCCAGCCGTTGGCAACGCGATATTTGCGGCAACAGGGCATCGGGTTCGCAAGATGCCCCTTAGTGAAGAAGGTTATACTATCTAGCGCTTACGGGGCAGGGCGCGCTAATGTCAGGCGCGCCTTTTAGTGAAGGTGAAGTTGTCATCCATCTTCTCTCGTACCTTGCCCTGATGCAGGAAGTACTCGCGAAATCCGCCATTGTAGTTGCCGTCCTGACGTCTATTCGATTCACCTTCGAAGTTGTAGTAGCCAGGTGTGCATTCTTGATTACGGTTGGTTTTCCCCCGGTGATTGATTACCTCCTGTACCCACCACGCTTCAGCTTCCGGGGTCGGGTCAATCGATTGAAAGCCATGTTCCCGGGTATAGGCGATACATTCGGCAATGTGATCTCCCTGGGTTTGCAGCATATCCGTCAGGTTAAATTGAAATGATGCTTGATAGCCACCCATGATAAACAGATTTGGATAGCCTGCTGTGTGAATCCCTAAAACGGTGCGTATCCCATCTTTGTATTTATCCTCAAGATCAAGGCCATGCTTACCGACAATCTGGTTATAGATACCTGTTTTTTGAACCTCGAAGCCGGTGGCGTAAATAAGCAGATCCAGCTTATATGTCTTGCCTTCAAAGACCGGACCGTCTGGTGAAATTTCTGTAATACCCTTGCCGGCGGTATCAACAAGATGAACATTGGGATTATTGAACGAAGGCAAATAGTCATTGTGAAAACAGGGCCGCTTACACATAAACATGTACCAGGGTTTTAGCGCGTCAGCGGTGGCTTTATCTTTGACGATAGAATCAATACGTTTATGAATACGCATCATATAATCGATATTCTGATTTTCCTGATACCTGACTTTTTCTTCTTTGCTCATGGCATCGAGCTTTGCCTGTTGTTCTGGTGAAACCTGCCTTGCTGCGAGTGCGCGCTCGCGCCTTTTTGCTTGCCAGCCTGGGGTTAGTTTCCTGGCCCAGTTTGGATCCGTTGGCCAATCGTCGCGTACATCGATTGATGATGGTGTGCGCTGGAAAACAAAGAGTTCCTTCGCTTGTCTGGCAAGTTCTGGTACAGCCTGTACCGCCGAGGCGCCAGTGCCAATAATGCCGACTACCTTGTCTTGCAGGTTAGAAAGGTCTTCGCCAGTGTATTCATAATCCCATCGACTGGTATGGAAGGAGTGGCCAGTAAATGAAGCCATACCATCAATTTTGGAGAGCTTCGGTTTTGATAAGGTGCCGTTTGCACAGATCACAAATTGGGCACGCATATGGTCGCCGCGATTTGTCTTGATGTGCCATAACTCTTCTTCTTCATCCCAGACAGTTGAGGTTACTGTTGTTTGAAAAACCGCGAGCTCGTATAGGTTGTACTTTTTGGCAATTGCCTGACAATGACCGAGAATTTCTGGCCCGCGAGAGTAGTGATTGACAGGAACATAGTCTAGCTCGTCGAGTAGTGGCAAATAGTCATAAGCCACCACATCACACGCGACGCCAGGGTAGCGATTCCAATACCAGGTACCACCAACATCGCCGCCACGTTCGACAATGCGGATACTTTCGACACCCTTCTCACGTAGTCTGGCTGATGTGAGTAGGGCAGAGAAGCCGCCGCCAATAAATAGGACTTCAACACTGTCGTTAATCGGGTCGCGTTCGGTTGTCTCGCCGGCGAAGGGAT
>CBDUKY010000157.1:0-7259 GCA_965367925.1 uncultured Pseudomonadales bacterium
ATCCTGGTTGGGTTTTCATGGTCAGACTCATCTCTTAAGTCGACCACCATCGGCAGCTTCTTGGCCTGCATTTGCGCGGCGATCTGCTCAAGAATTTTTGTGCCGGAGACCTGATAAGGTAAGGCTGTAATAACAATGTCACCATCTTCCACATCGTAGACCGCGCGGGTCCGAATAGCGCCTCTGCCGGTTTCGTAGATTGCCTGAATATCTTCAATGCTTGAGATAATCTCCGCCTGGGTCGGAAAGTCTGGCGCCTTGATGTGCTCCATCAAATCTTTAACGGTAGATTTCGGCTTGTCCAACAACCGAATACAGGCGCTGGCAACTTCATTCAGGTTGTGCGGCGGAATATCTGTTGCCATACCAACCGCAATACCCGAACCACCATTCAATAGAATATTTGGCAGTCTAGCCGGCAGGTTAAGTGGTTCATCACGGGTGCCATCAAAGTTGGTCACCCAATTAACAGTACCCTGACCTAACTCACCAAGCAGTAGTTCCGCGTATTTTGTTAGTTTTGATTCGGTGTAACGCATGGCAGCGAAGGACTTTGGATCATCCGGAGAGCCCCAGTTACCTTGACCATCAACCAATGGGTAGCGATAGCTAAAGGGCTGTGCCATCAACACCATGGCCTCATAACTGGCGGAGTCACCATGGGGATGAAATTTACCGATCACATCACCCACGGTGCGCGCGGATTTTGCGTACTTCGCATCTGCCGTCAGACGCAGTTCCGACATGGCATAAACTATGCGCCGTTGAACCGGCTTTAGTCCATCGCCAATATGCGGCAGCGCCCTGTCGTTGATGACGTACATCGCATAGTTTAGATAAGCACTTTCGGTGTATTGCCGAAGCGATATCACCTCATGCTCGTTCGAATCTGTTGATTCAGTCATATTTATTCGCCTGTTACTGCAAAAACCAGCAAATCTGCTCGCCGGTTATATTTCTCATCATGTCACTGATAGACAAAGTTACTTTAACGGATGGTGATATCTGTAGACGTTAGATCAATTCCGCCTGATCACCGTTTTTCTCTAACCATGTTTTACGATCTGCACTTCGCTTTTTCGCTAACAACATGTCGAGTAGATCGTTATCTTCTTCACCATCGCTAACGCTTAGCTGTACAAGTCGACGGGTATCAACCGCCATGGCAGTTTCCCTCAATTGCATGGGATTCATTTCACCTAGACCTTTGAATCGTTGCACGACCACCTTGCCAGTTTTTTTCTCCGCCGCGATATGATCAAGAATGCCTTGTCGCTCAGACTCATCCAGGGCATAAAAAACTTCTTTACCAACATCAATACGATACAAGGGCGGCATAGCAACAAATACGTGCCCACCTTTTACCAGGGCAGGAAAGTGGCGGACAAACAAGGCAATGATCAAAGAGGCGATATGTAAGCCGTCACTGTCAGCGTCCGCAAGAATACAAACCTTGCCATAACGTAAGCCAGAGATGTCATCCGAGGCCGGGTCAATACCCAGGGCCACAGAGATATCGTGAACTTCTTGAGAGGCCAGAATTTCAGATGAGTCAACTTCCCAGGTGTTTAGAATCTTTCCTCGCAGCGGCATGATCGCCTGGGTTGTTCTATCTCGAGCTTGCTTGGCTGAACCACCAGCAGAGTCACCTTCAACAAGAAACAATTCACCCTGCATAGCGTCCTGACAGGAACAATCTGCTAGCTTACCGGGCAATGCCGGTCCTGATGTCACCTTCTTCCGGGCAACCTTTTTACCAGCTCTTAACCTTGCCTGGGCATTATTGATCGCAAGCTCTGCAATCGCCTCGGCCTCACTGACATGCTGGTTAAGCCAGAGGCTAAACGAATCCTTTACCACACCTGAGATAAAGGTCACCGCCTGGCGTGAGTTAAGCCGCTCTTTGGTTTGCCCCGAAAACTGAGGGTCAAGCATTTTCGCCGAGACCACATAACTACATTTATCCCAGATGTCTTCACCGGAAATTTTTATGCCGCGCGGAATCAGATTTCTAAATTCACAAAATTCACGTAGTGCTTCCAACAAACCAGAGCGCAGGCCATTAACGTGGGTGCCACCCTGGGCGGTGGGGATCAAATTCACATAGCTTTCAGCAATAATATCGCCACCTTCTGGCATCCATTGCACAGCCCAATCAACCGCTTCTTCATTGGCAGACACTGAGCCGACAAAGGGCTCTTCAGGCAATAGCTCAAAGCCTTCTAGCTCAGTCATCAAATAGTCTTTGACCCCACCTTCGAAGTACCACTCGTAGCTGCCCTCTTCTTTGCTTGATGCGGTTTCATCAGTAAAGAACACACGCAGGCCGGCACACAAAACAGCCTTGGCGCGTAACAAATGCTTTAATCTGGAAACTGAAAATTTCGGAGAATCAAAATATTGTGGATTCGGCGTAAAATTAATCATGGTGCCAGTATTGCGCTTACCCACATCATCTTTGATCGCCAGGTCACTGGTCTTTTTGCCGTTCGCAAATGCCATGTGATGTAACTTGCCGTTACGTTTAATAAAGACTTCAAAGCGCTCAGACAGGGCATTTACCACAGATACACCTACACCGTGCAAACCGCCGGAGAACTTATAGCTATCACTGTTAAATTTTGCACCTGAGTGCAGCTTTGTCAGGATTAATTCAACACCTGGAACCTTTTCCTTCTTATGAATATCGACTGGCATTCCACGGCCGTTGTCACCCACTGACATGGAACCATCTTTTCTAAGGGTTACCCGGATTTCTGTCGCATGGCCTTCAAGGGCTTCATCAACGCTGTTATCAATGACTTCCTGGGCCAGGTGATTTGGACGGCTGGTGTCGGTATACATGCCCGGTCGTTTCTTAACCGGATCCAATCCTTCCAATACTTCAATAGAATCTGCTTCATAGGTCTTACTGGACATAGTTTTTACTGGACATCGCGTTGCTTAGCATGGTTTTAAGGTCGGTAAGGCACGGCGATCTAATCGACGCATTGAGAAATCCCACATGAGCCAGGAAAGTTTAGGCCGGGAAAGCCAGAAGCATTGAACTTGCAGATGCTCATATACATCTCTCTGCACAGCTCTCTAACAGCTTCAGGGCAATCTTAGTCAACAAGAGTGGCTGGGTTCTCTACCGGGTAAAATTCATTAACGAATTGCTTCTACTTTCTGCCTGATGCAGAACGCAGAACAACTGGAATTATAACCAGCATCTTCGTTTAAGTGTGGTTTTTTTTGGCTCAGCTCGACCCAACGGGAACCGGCTCAAGGCTGTGGCCGTGTTCATAGCAGAATGCTAATAGCTCACCAAAGTATTTATTAATCTGGGACTTTTCATCTGGTTGGAACATTTGCTGATTGGGTGTCGTGTAGCGAAACTTAAAGTTCTTATGTCGCTCAAAGCTTACAACCTCGGCAGATTTAATATCGTGATAAACGCGCACATCAAGCGTTGGCCACTTTACCCAGGGCTTATCTTCTTCATTGCTAACCTTAAGGGTAAGCATTGTGGTGTAAGGACACCGCTCGTTAATCCTGACCGTGACTATTGCACCATCTTCCGTTCGCCCTTCAACCCCAAGATTGATTTGCTCATTGCCAGCCTGACTCGTCACGCTGTGGCTCGACGAATCAACACCGAATTGCAAAACATCATCCTGCGCCATAAAAGGGAACAGCCGCAGCAGGCGAATGTAATTTGCATCACACTCTGCCATATCAGCAATGAGGTTTGGTACATATCGACGTTTGTTAGGCATCGGTTTTTTAGTCTTTGAATTTGGCTTTGTTGTTTGCAGCCTACCACAATCAATCAACGGAAAGTGCAGGCTTAAAGAAAAGAAACACTGGATTTTTTACCTGTTTTCGTACGCAAAATCTATTCCACCCTTATTTGATAATCACAAGTCTTGCGTATTACACATAATGGCCAATGGTCTCTATCACCCTCATCAATGCGCCCCGGTTTCGGGTCATAACTTGCGTGGCTGCCGTGGACATTTGTTTATGTAATGTTTGATCAGTTTCTAGTTGCTGCCACGCCAGGCGCAACTCATCAACATCTGCAACAGTTTTAAGGGCCCCTTCTAGTTCAAATTGTTCAGCTATATCAGTTACATTTCGACGATGCGGACCCATCAGTATCGGCACACCTAGCCCAGCAGGCTCCATTGGGTTATGGCCACCTATACCTTCAACCAGACTGCCGCCAACAAAGGCAATATCTGCAATGCCATAGAAGTATATAAGCTCGCCCATCGTATCAAGCATAAATACCTGAATATCTGGCCCTGGCAATTGGCCTTCACTTCGACGGACAAGTGTATGGCCGCTTCGCTCAATGAGCTTCTCGACTGCATCAGCGCGGTGACTGTGTCTTGGTGCAATAACAAGCAATCTACTCGCGTTAAGATCAGCACCTTCCGTGGTATCCGTTTGATCTTTTAAGCCACGGAAGGCATCCAAAATGATGGTTTCTTCACCTGGATGGGTGCTTGCTGCCAGGAAAATCTGGCGTCCTGCAAACTGCTGTTTTAACAATTTAACCTTGTCATGCATGTCAGCCGGAAACTTTGCATCAAACTTGATGCTACCTGTCACCATAGATCTATCGTTAGGCAACCCAAGGTCAACAAATCGATCGGCCTGTGACTCAGTCTGGATAAAAGCCATGGTAAGTGAGGCGAGCATTGGTTTCGACAACCAGCTGATATTTCCATATCCCCTGGCAGACTTTTCCGACAGGCGGCCATTAACTAGAAAAGTTTTCACGCCAGCGGCCGCTGACTGGTTAAGCATATTTGGCCAGAGCTCGGTATCAATAATGATAAGTGCCTTTGGTCGAATCTGTTTCAAGAATCGCGACATCGCATCAGGCAGGTCATAGGGAACGTAAAAATTCTCTACCTTGTCACCAACCAATGCCTCACAACGCTCGCGACCTGTAGGAGTCATGTTCGTCACCACCACGGGATGACCATTTTTCAGTAGCGCCTCAATCAGTGGTACGGTGGCAATCATTTCTCCAGCTGAAACTGCATGAACCCATACAGGATGATCACTGGATGGCTTAACGAAGCCAAAACGTTCGGCTAGATTTTGACGATAAGTAGGTTCTTTTCGGCCACGCCAGAAAACCCTCAACAGCACAAAGGGCGTCGCGATGTAGAACAAAAGACTATAGAGGCTGCGGACGAAGAACGCGCCTGGGGTCGAACCCTGTTTCATAGGCATGACTTAAAATTTTTCATAGATAGCAACGAAGCGGCTGTGTCTTGATATACTCATCACCTCATTTTTTCCTTTAGCGACCTGGATGGCAGATTATTCTACCGAAATAGCGATCGTTGGCGGTGGTATCTGTGGCCTCTGGTTACTCGCTCGCCTGAGAAGCGCCGGATACGATGCCTGCTTGTTCGAAAAAACCGCACTTGGTTCTGACCAGACCTTTGCTTCCCAGGGCATGATTCATGGTGGTGTTAAGTATGCGTTAGGTGGGTTTACAACACCATCATCTGAATCCATTGCTGAAATGCCAGGGGTCTGGCGCGAATGTATCGCTGGCTCAGGACAAGTCGACCTTAGCGGTTTACCGCTTTTGTCCGATGACTACTTTCTATTTTCTGATAGTGCCCTGAGCGCAAAGATCACAGCTTTTTTTGCCAGCAAAAGCCTAAGAGGCAGAGTATCTGCTGTGGAGAGGTCCGCTTATCCGGAGGCATTTCAGTCATCAAGCTTCAAAGGCAGCCTTTACCAACTCCAGGACATTGTCATCGACACACCCAAACTCCTCGGTTTATTACAACATCAGAATGCTCCCTACATTTTTAAAGGCAATGTCGAAAGCGAATTTGAAGCAGGTAAGTTATCTGGTCTGACAATAGACGGCATCCACAAGCTCAAGGCCAGGCAATATATTTTTGCCGCTGGTGCAGGAAATGAAAAACTACTCGGCGAACCACCATTTGGCGCAGTGAAAATGCAACGCCGCCCCTTACAACAAGTGTTGGTAAAGGGTAATCTTCCACCCGTCTATGCCCATGCTGTTAGCTTAAGGGATGCGGACAAACCGAGAGTCACCATTACCACCCACTATCTGGCGAATGGAGAAACCGTCTGGTATCTCGGCGGTAATGTCGCTGAAAAGGGTGTGGGCAAGTCTCCTGACGCACTGATTGCCGAGGCAAAAGCTGAACTGTCTGCACTGCTACCCTGGATTGACCTTACCAATACTGAATGGCGCACCTTCAATGTTGATCGGGCAGAGCCAGCCCAGTCAAAGCAAACAAAGCCGGATTTCCCCTTTGTTAAGACTATCGACAATGCAATTGTCTGCTGGCCAACAAAACTCACATTGACCCCGATGCTCGCAGACGAGGTGTTCAAACAATTGGCAATGGCACCAGCGAAAACCACATCTGTACTACCCGACTTGGCTGCTGCAACCCTCGCCGCAACACCCTGGGAGCAGGCCTTTGCCTGAAGCCACGAATCAGACATATCTACGCAAGCTTGGCAATACAGGGCTTGATGTATTTCCGATCAGCCTTGGTTGCGTTAAGTTTGGTCGCAATGAAGCCGTACGCTACCCAACATCGTTTCAATTACCAGATCTACAATCCCTGGCTGAATTACTAGATGTCGCACGAGAACTAGGGGTAAATTTACTAGATACCGCCCCGGCCTACGGTGAAAGCGAAACCCGCATCGGCCAGTTATTAAAACAACAGCCCCAGCACTGGTTGATCTCAACCAAGGTCGGAGAATACTTTTCGAACGGCGTCTCCGCCTATGATTTCAGTGCAGAAAAAACGCGCCAGAGCGTCGAGGCAAGTCTGGTGAAATTAGCTGTCGATTATCTGGATATTGTTTTTGTCCATTCCAATGGTGAAGACGCACATATCGTTCGTCAGACACCAGTATTGGAAACCCTTAATCAGCTAAAAGACGCCGGCCTGATACGTACGATTGGGTTTTCTGGTAAAACCGTTGAAGGAAGCTTACTTGCCATGGATGCCGTGGATGTTTTTATGGTGACACTCAACCCTTCTGATCTATCCCAAATCCCTTTGATCGAGACTTGTAAAAGCAGAGGCAAGGGCGTGTTGATAAAAAAGGCCCTTGTTAGCGGACATTCAAAGGACCCTGCCGCGGCACTTAAGTTTTCTCTCGAGCAACCCGGCGTGAGTAGTGTTATCACTGGTACGATAAACCCAGACCATCTAAGGCAGAATGTAGCCGTTCTCTCAGACGCCTGGGCC
>CBDUKY010000158.1:0-7191 GCA_965367925.1 uncultured Pseudomonadales bacterium
CATGGCTAAATACCCGTTCACCAACCACGATGGCATCGTCCACCACAATCCCCAACACAAGGATAAAGGCGAGAACAGAAAGAGAAGATATGTTGATGCCGAATGCGGGGAATAACCAGAGGGCACCCATAATTGCAATCGGAATACCTGCGGCGACCCACATCGCGACCTTAAAACGCAAAAACAATGTGAGAATCAATAGGACTAGCGCGAGTCCAGCGTAGGCATTTTTCGTCAGTGCCTCAATCCGGCGGGTCAAGGCGAGAGATTCATCAATCCAGACGGTCAACTTTAGACCCTCTGGCATGGTTGGCTTAATGCGTTCAATATATCGTTTAACCGCGTCAGCCGAGGTAATCGTGTCTTCCTCACCAACCCGGTAGACAGTGATCATGACCGCTGGCTCACCATTAAATTTTGCGCTTAAGAATCCTTCTTCAAACCCATCGTTGATGACGGCAATATCATCAAGGGTTACATTGCTACCATCAGGGCGAGTGAGAACCACAATGTCACGAAACTCATCACCGCGGTAAGCCTGGCCTTTACTACGAAGTAGGATCTCACCACCTTCCGTTTTGATAGAACCGCCAGGCAAATCTAGACTTGCCGACCGAATGGCATTGGCAACCTCGGTCAGGGTCAGATTGTATTGCCGCAGGGTGTTCTCGCTGACCTCAATAGATATTTCATAGGGCCTTGAGTAGTTGACTGCAACCTGGGAGATGCCATCGAGTGCCGCGATATCATTACGAATCTTCTCGGCGTTTACTTTCAAGGTAGTTTCATCTGTGTTGCCAGACAGGGCAACCAAAATCGTCTGGCCATTAAAGGCGAGGTTAGTGATGATGGGCTTTTCAGTTTCCTTCGGAAAGGTGGAGATACCATCTACCTTGCTCTTAATTTCATTGAGCGCTTTTGAACTGTCGGCTGTGGCTTCGAGTTCCAGCGTCACAGTACAGGCACCTTCGTTAGCAAAAGATTGAATGCGTTCGATACCTTGTACACCTTCAATAGCTTCTTCGATGCGAATACAAACGGCTTGCTCTACTTCTTCCGGTGCTGCGCCAAGGTAGGGGACGGTGACAGTGACAACCCCAGGCTCAATACTTGGGAATTCCTCACGGTGCATGGTGACGAGGCTAATTGCGCCGCCGACCAGAAAGATAAACATCAGCAGATTTGCAGCAACGGGGTTATCAACGAACCAGGTGATTAACTTTTCCATAACCAGTGCCTACCCTTCGCTGCTAACGGTTGATGTAGTGGGTTCGTTAATCGGTGAAACACGCATACCATCAATGACCGTTTGAATAGGCGATAAATTGACGATCTCTCCTTCTTCAAGGCCGCCACTAATGACGACAGCATCATTTTCGAATCTTAATAATTCTACATTGCGATAGCGCAAACGATTTTCATCGTCTACAACCAGGACCTGAGACTGGTTACGTAATACAGCGCGAGGTAGCGTAACGACATCATTCACAACCCGGCCTTCAATTTCAGCATGAACAAATAGCCCAACAGGGAGTGCTGGTTGCTCGACGCCTTTGCCATTATCAATACCCTGGGTATCGACCACTCTAACAACAGCATTGACCATTCTTGTGCGGGTATCTATTTCCGCTTCGGTTCTAACGAGTCTGCCAATCCATTCGTAGTATTGACCACCATAGTAGGTCGATAGGATAACTTTTGCTTGATTCTCTATAGGTAGTTCACCTCTGGCGCCGAGAGGGAGATCAAGAAATGCGAGTTGATTGTCAGCAAGTGGTACGCGCACCTCAACAGAGTCGGCTGCGTAAATAGTCGCAACGGGATTGCCGCGACTAATAAATTGGCCAACATCAACATTTTTGTTGCGCACCAGACCTTCATAGGGTGCACGCACTTCTGTTCTAACCAGATCAAGGGAAGCCTGACTAAGGGCAATCTCTGCCTCATGCATAGCTGCCTCGGCAACTCGCTGGGCGCGAATAGCACTTTCAAGGGAAGATTGGCTGGTGAGCTTTCCTTTGACCAGTTCTTCCATGCGCTTCATTTCGTAGGTGGCATGTTCTGCCTCGGCCTGGGTTCTCGCCAGTGCTGCTTTACTGCGGTCGACAGTGGCTTTTAAGTCGCGTGCGTCGAGTCTTAACAGTACCTCATCTTTCTGAAAGTAGCCGCCAGGTACCAGATTAGGAGACATCCATTCAATACGACCAGAAACCTCTGGTATAAGAGCGCTTTCGGTTCTCGGGATAACTGTACCCTGGGAGCGAACTTTTAGTTTTACCGTCTTTTTCTCAACCGCCTGAACGCGAATAGCAGTGGATACCTGCTGGGGTTCAACCTGTTCAGGGGAGGGGGCAGTGGCTAACAATACCATTGCCATAATGCCTGCACCCACGAGGACAGCAACGGTCAAAAGACCTTTAGCAATATTGTTCATGAGTGTGTCTCCTGCTGTGTCGCACTATTAGTTGGTTGAGCTTCTTGAGTCGCGGTCTGCAGTGCGCTCTGTACTGATTGATTGATAAGTTCAAAGTGTTCGAGAATTGTATTCGCCACAAGACGCGAGTCCCTGTTGGCCAATCCTGTTGCTAGTGACTGCAAAAGCTCCAGGCGTCGTTGTTCATTTATCTGGCCGCTAACGGGGTTTTGTTTCTCCAAACGATCAACAAACTGTGTCTTAAGGCCGTTAAGTATGAGGCGCAATACCAGATTATTGCTCGCCTTCGCGAACAGGGTGCCAAGTTCCCGCCAGCCATCATGTTGGCGTTCCAGGCCTAGCTTACAGTACGAAAGTTCCTCGACGATGGTTTGCATTTGATTGAGCTCTTCATCACTGGCGCGCATCATGGCCGTGCCTGCCGCCATGGATACCAGTGCACCTAATACTTCCAGCAGGTGACCAACCAGTTCGGGGTCTGGGGTCTCCTGTAAGTCAACCAGAGGCCCAAGTACTGAAAGGCTTGCTTCCTCTATAGGCACGACCCGGACCCCACCTGGGGTTACCACGGCAATGCCTAGCTGTTCGAGTTTCTTAATGGCTTCTCTAATACCACCGCGATTGGCCTCGAATCTTGCCGCCAGGTCTCTCTCTGAAGGCAAACGTTCTCCCGGACGGTACTGTCCGGTCAAAATTTCGTTCTGAAGAATGGTGGCGATCTCATCCACCCTTGATAGGTTTTGTCTCATTTGGAATATTACCGGTGTTTTCCAGGTCTGGTATGACCAATTCAGACTGACCATGGTGGTCTGACCAATTTGGTCTGGCCATTATAGGGATAGAGACTGCAATATCAATCAAAATCTTGTGAAAGGTGTGTTTAACGTGATTAGGCGATCAGTGGCTGGCACAATCGATGTTCTTTAAAGAAGGCGACAGCGCATTGGCAGAAGAACAGATAGCTGAAGTCATATTGGATGGCTTCCAGCGCTATCGATATGAATTTAAGCAGATTACACGAAGTGCCCAGGCGCGATTTGAAAATGCCGACTGGCCTGGTGTGCAGCAAGCATCAACAGAACGGATCCTGCTTTATCGCCAGGCAATTGGCAAAATCATCGTTAATCTGGAAGCAAAGCTGGAAAACAAGGTGCCTGAACTTGAGGTCTGGCAGGCCGCCAGGTCCCACTTCAGTGAACTGGTTAAAGGCAGGTTGGATGCTGATCTTGCAGGTACAGTATTCAACACCGTGTATCGGCGCATTCATCATGGCCAGGACATGGATGATCGTTATGCGTTTGTTGGGCCGGCCATCACCGGTGGTGAATCCGAGTCGCATCCGCCCCTCGTTAAAACCCGTCAGTATGGACCGGGCCTTGACCTTGAAGCCTTGTTGCGGGAGGTATTCAATGGCGCCAACTTCCAGGTCCCTTTTAAAGATCTTGATCAGGACCTGGCGCTGATTAGCCAGACCATGAGAGAGCGTATTCCCTTATTGCGGAATCCCGAATCCATTCAATTAGAATTGCTGGTACCCGTTTTTTACCGCAATAAGGGCGCCTATCTTATTGGCCGAATGACCATTGGCGAGCATCTATTCCCTATCGCCATACCTATTCTCAACGACGGTGAAGGCTTGTTTGTTGATACCATCCTCTGGAATGAGAATGACCTGAGTATTATTTTTAGCTTTACCCGATCCTATTTCATGGTAGATGTTGATTCACCTCGCGATATGGTCCAGTACCTGAATGAACTCTTGCCACGTAAGCGAGCGTGGGAAATCTATACCAGCCTTGGCTTTTATAAGCATGGTAAAACCGAGTTCTATCGTAGCTTCTTAAACCATCTTGAAAATTCTGATGACCAGTTCGTCATTGCCGAGGGCATTAAAGGCATGGTCATGACGGTGTTTACCCTGCCATCCTACCGGATGGTTTTTAAGGTAATTAAAGACAAGTTTTCGCCGACCAAAACTGTGACCCGGCAGCAGGTACGTGATGCCTATAACCTTGTTAAGACCCATGACCGGGTCGGACGGATGGCGGATACCCAGGAATTCAGTAATTTCCGCTTCCCACGGCACAGATTTTCACCGGAGCTAATAGCGGAATTGCAAAAGGTCGCAGCCTCTTCAGTGTTGGTCGATGATCAGTATGTGACGATTAGTCACCTCTACACTGAGCGGGCCATGACGCCCATGAATCTCTATATCGTCGGTAAGAGTGAGTTTGAATTACGCATGGTGCTGGACGAATACGGCAATGCCATAAAGCAGTTAGCAGCAGCCAATATTTTCCCCGGTGATATGTTGCTGAAGAATTTCGGTGTGACCCGTCACGGCCGGGTTGTATTTTATGACTATGATGAGATTTGTTATCTGACCGAGGTGAATTTTAGAGATATACCACCGCCCAGATATCCAGAGGACAGATATGCCGCAGAGCCCTGGTATGAAATAGGTCCGCGAGATGTCTTTCCTGAGGAATTTCAAACGTTTTTGTTTAACTCACCAGCTTTAAGAGATCTATTTTGCGAATATCACCCGGAACTATTTACCGCTGATTACTGGCGGGAAATACAAGCCAACATCGTCGCTGAGCAGGTTATGGATGTGTTCCCGTACCGGCAGAACAGACGATTTGAGCGCACCTAATCATTCAGATAACAGCATGGAAATTGACATGACCTACGAATATGAAACTATCAAGGTATCGTTAGATGAAGGTGTATTGACAGCAACTATCCACAATCCACCAGTCAATGTCATGACTGCCCGGCTCTATCAGGATCTTGTTCTGTTTACAGCCCAGGTTGCCGCTGACGATGGAGTAAAGGTCGTGGTAATGGAAAGTGCAGATCCAGATTTCTTTATCGCCCACTTTGATATTGAACTGCTTGTCCAATCACCTGTAGACAAGCCAGCGGCGAAAAGTGAAAGGTTAAACGATTTTCACCTGATGTGTGAACGCATGAGAACCATGGGTAAGCCAACCATCGCAAAAATTGCCGGTCGGGTTGGCGGCGGTGGTAACGAATTTTGTTCCGCTTGCGATATGCGCTTTGGATTGCGAGGCAAGACCATCATTAATCAAATGGAAGTGCCCCTTGGCATACTTCCTGGTGGCGGCGGCACCCAGCATTTACCGCGATTGATGGGGCGCGGGCGAGCGCTGGAGGTAATACTCGGGGCTGATGATCTGGATGCAGATACTGCTGAAAAATGGGGCTATTTAAACCGGGTTTTTGAAACCCAGGCCGCCCTGGATGAATTTGTTTCGAGTCTGGCGAAAAGGATATCCCGCTGGCCATCAGATGCCGTTGCGCTGGCTAAACAATCGGTTTTGAATAGTGAATTGCCTATTGAAGAAGGTTTGCGCGAAGAGGCTTATCTGTTTCAGCAAACGTTGCGTTTAGATGGGACCATTGAGACCATGCGGCAAGCGCTGAATATGGGTGCCCAGACCCGTGAAGGGGAATCCCAGATAGCGCAGTTAGTGCTCGATGTCGCAAATGAAAGGAGCAAGTAGGTGTCAGTAATCGATTTTTCAAAACAGTATGCCGGGGATCTCCTGGCTCGTGCAGATGAGATAGAAGATTTAAGGCGCTTGCCAACGGATATAGCTGACGAATTTAGAAAGGCTGGCGTGTTTCGTATGCTGGTACCAGAACAATATGGGGGCCTGGAATCTCATCCGGGTGAATTTGTTGAGGTGCTTAAAAACCTTTCCTATGGCGATGGTTCTGCAGGGTGGAACGCCATGATTGGTAGCACGACAGGTGTGTTGTCAGCGTCCTTGCCAACAGAGTTTGCTGAAGAGATTTATGCTGCAAATCCAGATGTGCTTACAGTTGGTGTTACGGCGCCCATCGGTAAGGCAGAAATTGTCGAGGGCGGCTATAAGGTAACTGGTCGTTGGCCTTTTGGAAGTGGTTCGCAGAATGCGCAATGGATCTGCGGTGGGTGCCTGGTCTATAAAAATGGTGAAAAGGTCATTGGCAAGTTTGGGCCAGAGTCTTTGCTCATGATGTTTAAGGCCGATCAAGTTACCATCGAAGACACCTGGCATGTTTCTGGTTTAAAAGGTACAGGTAGCAATCATTTTCATGTGGACGAGGCCTTTGTGCCTGAGGGTCGTTGTATCGTTCTTGGTGGTAAAACCCTTGTTCGTAAGCCTTTGTTTCAGTTCCCCTTGCTAGGATTGTTAGCACTTGGTGTCTCCAGTGTCAGTCTAGGTATTGGATATCGTGCCCTTGAAACCTTCAAGGAATTAGCCGGGGTTAAAAAGCCCACCCAATCAAATCGAAAGCTACTGGAGAGAACCTCAGTACAAAGTGAGGTCGCAAGATCAGTGGCTGATTTACAATCATCTGAGGCCTATATGCACAAGGTCATCAATGATGCCTGGGCGATAGCAGAGCGGGGTGACAAGCTTGATCTTGAAACCAAAGCGAGCCTGAGGCTGGCGGCTGCCAATACCACCCATCGGTCTGTAGCGGCAGTGGATCGCTTGTATCAACTAGGTGGCGGGTCTTCAATCTATCTTGATAATCTACTACAGCGCTGCTTTAGAGATGTGCATGTGATTACCCAACATATCATGGTGGCCTCACCAATCTTTGAGGTAACAGGCAAGGTGATACTCGGCGTCGATCCGAGGCAACCCATTTAGTAACCACAGATAACCAATTAAAGGGGATGAGCGATGGAAATTTATGAGGCAATGAGTACGCTGCGAGCTGTCAGGCGCCTAAAG
>CBDUKY010000159.1:0-7172 GCA_965367925.1 uncultured Pseudomonadales bacterium
CCTTTGATAGCTACCATGCCTCTTCTTTCGATGAGCTATTACAGGTGTGGTTACCCCTGACGCTGGCCGTTAACAATATTAACCGCAGTGGTGGGCAACCGGATTTGTATCCTTTTGTGCTATCCGCACAGGTCATTCAAAAACTAGACTATGTGCACCGGCTAATTCACCAGGCCGCCAGTTTCTAGCTCGCTTACCTGAACCAACATGTGATGTGGATCAACAGCTGGTCCATATTGATTACAAATTGCGACATCCGTTGCATCACGCCCATAGGCAATGGTGATTCTACCGCCAAGCAAATTGTCCTGGGTTGCATCAAAGGTGTACCAGCGCCCACCTACATAGGCTTCAAACCAGGCGTGAATATCCATGGGTTCAAGTTCATGTAGATAACCAACCACAAACCGCGCTGGGATACACAGGCTGCGGCATAGACTGACACCAACATGGGCCAGGTCTCGACAAACCCCATGACCTCGATGGATGGCTTCAATAGCCGAGATAGGGGTCGCATCACCTTCCGCAGGCGTATAGCGAACATTTTGTTTAATCCAGGAAACGATGGCCTGAATCTGTTGGTACCCAGGAGGCAAGCCGGCCACGATTTCCATCGCCAGGCTATTGAGTCTATCTGCTTCACAAAAGCGGCTTGGCAGCAAAAATCCAAGGGTCTCATCAGGTAGATAAGGAATTTCCACGAACATCGCGCTGGGATCTTCATCACAAAAAGCTGGCACCTTGACCACTGAGCTTGTCTTTAGCAGAAAGTTACCGGCGGGTGCGACGAGTCGCTGGCACAGATTGCCATAGGCATCCATGGCTTCTGTGACCTGAACCATGGGTTCAACCTGATAGGTTTCTTGATTTACCCATTGAGATGCTCCACTGCGGGGTCGCAGCATAAATACAAACGGCATTGAATGCGGTACTTCAAATGCAATCTCACAATTTGTCTTTAGCCACATACGCAAACCTACCAATGGTGTTTCAATGTCTATCATGCCCCGAGTAGACTGTTACTTCACGCTTCATTTAGAGAAACGGTCTTCTTGAGAGCATTAATTGTAATTTGGATTACATTCTTCGCAAATATCGCCATGGCAGAATCAAGTTTCAACGACATTTTGCAGTTGTCAGTCATCAAGGCTGATCAAACTGTGGCCTATGGAGATAAACCGCAACAACATGGTGAATACTGGCAGGCAGCGACTGAGCGTCCACTGGTTGTGCTCATTCACGGTGGTTGCTGGCTAAATGCTTACGACAAAAGTCATATCCGCGGGCTTGCATCTGCATTGCACGAAAAAGACCTCGCCGTCTGGTCAATCGAATACAGGCGACTAGGTGACCCTGGTGGCGGCTGGCCTGGCACTTTCAATGATGTCATTTCAGGGGTCAATGCCAGTGAACAATTTGGTCACAAAAATATCGTCGTCGTGGGTCACTCGGCCGGTGGCCACCTGGCAACCTGGTTGGGTGCAAACAGTGCACTGCCAGATCAGGCACCACATAAAGACAAACTTAACCTTCCACTCAAGGCTGTGATTGGTCTTGCTGCGGTCACCGATATTGAAACCTATGCCACAGGTAGCTCCGGTTGCGAGCGCGCCGCAAAGCAATTGCTAGCAGGCACCCTTGAAGCTAAAGCTAATACTGGCAAGCACCCAGAGGCAGAGCAACTCTCGCCCCAGACCCTGGATATTGTCACACCGGTGATTTTGATC
This sequence comes from uncultured Pseudomonadales bacterium, assembly GCA_965367925.1. Lineage (GTDB taxonomy): Bacteria > Pseudomonadota > Gammaproteobacteria > Pseudomonadales > Azotimanducaceae > JAHRVQ01. Next base: position 1,728 of record CBDUKY010000159.1, read on the forward strand.
CATGGCGAGTCAGATGCCATCGTCCCTATTGAACAATCCCTGCACTTTGTCGAATCCCACCCAGAGGCGAGGTTTGTGCCAATCAGGGCGGCAGGCCACTTTGACCTTATCAATAATCAAGGTGCAGCCTTCGATGCATTAGTCGATGGCATACTGGGTGTGACCAATGACCTATAACCTGAGCAAAGCACAACAGTTAGATCAATCAGATCCCATTGCACATCTGCGGCAACAGTTTGTGATGCCTGCTGACAAGATCTATATGGATGGCAACTCCCTCGGCCCGCTAATGACCAATGTAAAAGCGAGGCTTACGGAAACCATTGACCAACAATGGGGACAAACCCTGATCGGTAGCTGGAATGAACACTGGATTGACCTGCCATCAATTACTGGCGGCAAAATTGCGCCATTGATTGGCGCTGAACCTGAAGATGTGATTTGTGCCGACTCGGTCTCCATCAACCTCTTTAAGCTGATCGCCACAGCACTGCTTATCAATCCTGAGAGGACAACCATACTTACCCTTGAAAACCTGTTTCCGACGGATATTTACATGAGTCAGGGTATTGAAAAGCTGCTCGGTAAGGATCGTTGTACCTTGCATTGTGTCGATGAACAGAACCTCGAGGATAGTATTAACGAACAGGTCAACCTGGTGCTCTTAAGTGAGATAAATTTCCGCGATGGTAAACGTTATGACCTAAAAAGGATCACTGATCTTGCTCACAAGCATGGTGCCATGGTGTTGTTTGATTTATCGCACAGTGTCGGTGTCTTGCCAATTGCAGTGCAAGAATGGCATATCGATTTTGCTGTTGGCTGCGGTTACAAATTTCTAAACGGCGGCCCCGGCGCACCTGCCTTTTTGTATGTATCACCGGCACATCAAAATAAGGTTCAACAACCACTGTCTGGTTGGATGGGCCATTCACGGCCTTTCGATTTTGATGCCAGCTATATGCCAGCACCTGGTATCAAGCAATACTTGAGTGGAACACCGAATATCTTGAGTTTATCTGCGTTGGATGCGGCACTGGATATCTGGCAACAAGTAGACGTCGCTGCAGTCGCAGAAAAATCAACGCAGCTGACTGGCTTTTTTTTAGATCTGCTCGGTGACAACCTGGCCCTGGCAAGCCTCGATGTAATTACGCCTGCATTCCGGGGTAGTCAAATTACTATTCGTCACCCGGAAGCCTATAGCTTATGTCAGGCACTCATCAGCCTTGGGGTAATCTGTGACTACAGAGCGCCTGGTCTGTTGAGGTTCGGGTTCGCCCCTTTATATATTCGCTATGTAGATGTGTTCGAGGTTGCGATGCAGCTTGAAAAGGTCCTTGGCTCAAAACTACATCAGGCGAGAGAATTCCAACAACTCAAACTGGTCACCTGAAACAAACCAGGTTAGACCTCAACGCGCCACAAACAGGACTTGATCAGATACACTTGAGCCAATAGAAATTTTAGTATCGGAGAAACCCATGAACGTGTCAGAAGCAGTCGCCAGTCGGAAATCAATTCGTGCCTATAAGGACAAGCCTGTCAGTAGAGAAGTGCTGCAGACGCTCATCACAAAGGCTGCGCGATCACCATCAGGTGGTAACTTACAACCCTGGCGAATCTATCTGCTTGAAGGTGACACCATGGCGAGATTTAAGGCTGCCGTTACCGAGAAAACAGACCCTGAGACACCGGCTTATTCTATTTACCCAAAAGATCTTAAAGACCCTTATCGTTCCTCCAGATTCAAAGTGGGTGAAGATATGTATGCCCTGTTGGAAATTCCACGGGAAGACAAGGCTGCCCGATTCGCAAGACTGCTGGAAAATTTCCAATTCTTCGGCGCTCCGGCTGGTTTATTTTGTTTTGTAGACAAACAAATGGGACCACCACAATGGTCAGATCTAGGCATGTTTTTACAAACCTTTATGCTTCTCGCCGAAGAAGCAGGACTTTCAACCTGTGCGCAAGAAGCCTGGTCGACGCGACCTAAACTGGTTTCTGAATTTGTTGGCGCACCAGATGAACTAACGATCTTTTGCGGGATGGCCATTGGTTATAAAGACGATGCAGCGCCAGTCAACAGCCTCCAATCTGACAGAGAGGACTTCGATACCTTTGCGACCTTCGTCTAGCAGTCGATATGCCTCGTTAGCCATTAACCAGATAATGCACATAAATACTTGCGGCATAACCAAGCGCGATTGCCCAACTCCATTTTAAATGTGCAACAAAGGTATAAGCACCACGTGCCTGCCCCATCAAGGCAACACCTGCTGCCGAACCAATGGAGAGCAGGCTGCCCCCAACACCAGTTGTCAGTGTAATTAGCAACCACTGGTAGTGTGGCATTTCTGGATTCATGGTCAGGATTGCGAACATCACCGGGATATTATCGACAATCGCCGAGATAACCCCCATAGCAATATTTGCGTTGGTCGCACCCCAGCCACCATAGAAGTAGTTCGACATGACCTCAAGGTAACCAATAAAGCCGAGACCACCGACGCAAAATATCACGCCAAAGAAAAATAGCAGTGTGTCCCATTCCGCCTGGGCAATGCGGCCAAACAAATCAAACTGATGATAGTCGTCGTCATCTTTAGCTGAAGTCTTTTTCACGTAGTACTTAAACAACCCAAGATAAGACAATCCAAACATCATGCCCAGAAATGGCGGTAGGTGAAGGAACTGCTCAAAAGACACGGCGGTCGCAATCGTCAGTAAGAACAATCCACACACCACAAATGCACCACGCTTGAGATTGGTGCGCTGCTTAATTGGCGCAGGCTGTTCGTTAGGAATAGCGAGACTCATGATTGCCGCGGGAACCAAAAAGTTGACCACAGATGGCAAGAATAAAGAGAAGAATTCAAAGAAATCCGCATGGCCACTCTGCCAGACCATCAATGTTGTGATATCACCAAAGGGACTGAAGGCACCACCTGCATTTGCAGCGACAACGATATTGATACAAGCAATGGATACAAAGCGTTGATTTCCACTACCTACAGACAAGACCACAGCACCCATCAATAGCGCTGTTGTTAGATTGTCAGCAATCGGTGATAAGAAAAAGGCGATAAAACCTGTAATCCAAAAAAGTTGCCGATAGCTAAAACCGCGTGCAACAAGCCAGATACGCAGCGCCTGAAAGACGTTACGTTCCGTGTCATCGCTACAAGTAAAAATAGAAATAGCGCCGCGTATTCCAACAGGTTGTGTTCTAACACTGTTTCCAACGCATGACCCGCACCTTGCTGAGCAGCAAGATAAGCAACCAAAATCCAGATCAGCCCAGCACCAAACAACACTGGTTTAGACTTTGGTAGATGTATGTACTCCTCGACCATGACCACGGCATAGGCAATGACGAAAATAACAATACAAAGAATACCGAGTGGGGAACTAATCAGTCCGAGGCTGCTTGAAGTACTAGTCGACGCAAATACAGCAGGCGAAGTGAAAAGTGCTATCAGGGCTAACAATAATTTCATAGGTACAACCGATACGAACTGACGTTAAATTATAGGGTAGATATACCCGGTCGAAAAGCGACGTCGACAGCACTATTTTTTGCTAGACCTGTTGCTGGTGTCGAATCACCTCACCTTTGTTTATAAATATCACATCTTTAGCAAGATTGGTGCATAGATCGGCAAATCTTTGCAAATTAGTGGATGAAAATACCGGGTAATATCGACTATGAATTACTTCTGATGCTGTATGTGCCTGACGAGAGACCTATCCGTCTGCTAACGGTATCCGGGCAATAAACTGGGAACCTTTACCGACTTCACTGTGTAGTTCAACCATCCCATCATGAGAGTCAGCAATGTGCTTTACGATTGAAAGCCCGAGGCCAGTACCACCTAGTTCACGTGATCTGGCGGTATCAACCCGATAAAAACGTTCAAACACACGCTGTTGCTCGGCTGGAGAAATACCAATACCGTTATCTTCAACAGAGATGATTGCCCAGGATTTATCTTTTCCCAGGGTCATCAAGACCTGACTATTCTCTGGCGAATACTTGATAGCATTTTCAACCAGATTCGAGATAAGTTGGGCGAGTGCTTCAGCGTCACCCATTACAAATAGCTTGTCGTGTTCAGTCTCAAACGCCAGGGTAACAGCCTGTTCTTCTGCATTGACCTTACAGGCTGCATAAACCTGCCGCATTTCCTGCACCAGGTCGACACGCTGGTGATTGATACTCTCATCTCGATAACTATCAAAGCGAGACAACTGCATCAGATCCAGCACGATTTTGTTTAATCGATTAGTCTGGGATAAAACCCGATTTAAAAACTTTCGGTGTACCTCAACAGGCATTGCCTCATCATCAATAATCGTTTCAACAATGCCTTTAATTGCGGCAAGAGGCGTCTTCAATTCATGGGAGGCATTGGCGACAAAATCACTTCGAATTTTTTCAAGCTGACCACGTTCGGTCACATCCTGAAAAACAAGAATGACACCATCATGGCTGCCCTGTTCTGAACTCAGAGTCAAGATTGCTACTTCAAGAGAACGCCTGTTAACCACCAGCGAGTGATCAGGCTCAACTCTATCTTGCAGTGCCGCTTCTAACATGGCCTGCAGTCTTGGAATCCGAATCGTCTCCCATATTCTGCGCCCAACAACATCCGATTTGATATCCAACAAACTTACTGCGGCGCGGTTGATGTGGGCAATCTTGTCTTCTCGATCAAGGGCAACAACCCCTTCATTGAGACCTGAGAGGATCGCCGTTACCTGGTTACGACTTTGAACTGCTCTGTCGAGTCGATCTTCAGTTTTCCTGGCAAGTTCGTTTAGAGATTGTTGTAGAACTGCCACTTCATCAACACCAAGACCAGGCAAACGTAACTTATAGTTGCCCTCTGCAATCTCCATGGCGTATTGGGTGGCAGCTGAGATAGGCGCATAGAAGCGCCGGGAAAGAAAAAAGCTAATAAAAAACAATACTGCCAGGGTCGCACAGATAACCATGACCAGTTGGTTTTGTAGCTTGGCGAGATCTTCAGAAATTAGCTGGATTGCCGAGGATAAACGCACATAACCAATGGGCTTACCATTCGCATCAAGTCGTTTGGCGATATAGAGCAGGTCTGTATCAACGCTTCGACTATAGCGTTGTGAATGACCAACGCCGCTACTGGCAGCCTGAAGCACTTCAGGACGATTTTTATGATTATCTAGTTCACTAACATGCCGACTAGAATCAAAAATCACGACCCCCTCAGGATCGATGATAGTCAGCCTGGTATCCGTATGCTGCACCGTATCAAGCCATGCTTGACCACCTGGCATCTCGCCAGTGCGCAAAAAGTCCCTGGCAATCACCTGAGCATAGGATATTTGCGCCTCAAGGCTACTGCGGGCCTTCTGTAGCAGTTCCTTTTCAAGCTGGAAATGTACCGTCGCATAGATAACAAG
>CBDUKY010000160.1:0-7155 GCA_965367925.1 uncultured Pseudomonadales bacterium
CCACGTTCAGCATAACGACGGGATAGATCGTCGATTCCTCGCCATTGCTCTGTCGTCAGCTGACCACCAGGAATCCGCATCCGCACCATGAACTGGTAGATAGGTTCGAGATGTCTTTGCCTGCGATCAGACCTTTGATCGCGGTCATCTTGTTGATAGATGCCATGGAATTTCATTAGTAAGGTATCGTTATGCGATACAGCACCGGTCAGCGCATCTGCCAGGCCTTCAGATATTGTGCCCCGTAGATGACGGCTTGATGCTTTTAGTTGTTCGTTTTCATGAAGACTAGTTACTGGCTGGGTGATGTCTACACTGCGATCGACCATATTCCCTCCTAGTAAAGGTTCCGATGAATGCGTTTATCTTTAGTGAGTTGCTTCCAGTGTGGGGCGCCTGCCTGCCCATCAACAAAACTCTGAATTAGCCCTTCGCAATGTTCGAGTGACGCTTTCTCGCCGCAAAAATAAATATGCGCCCCATCGGACAACCAGCGTTCAAGCCGGTCACCTGCTGCAATAATGCTCGCTGCTAGTGTTGTGCTATCCAAAGGGTCACCAAAGGTTGCGTCCACATACCTGCACACGCCTTCCTTGTGGGCTTGCTGAATTTCAAGCTGATAGAGAAAGTCGTTCTCAAAGTCCTTCTCGGAAAACAGTAGCCAGCAAGGTGGAGGCTGATCTCGCCTGGATAAGGCTTGAAGAAATGCCCGGTAGGGCGCAATACCTGTACCCTCAGCAATAAGGATAATTGGTAGTTCTGATTGTTCTGGAAGATGGAATCTCGCGTTCCGGTGCGGATAAAGTCGAACACTGTCCCCTGGTGCAAGGGTTAATAAAAACTGTGCGGCAATACCAACTTCTGTGCGATGTCGGAAGGGGTAACTAAAAGACTTAACGTTTAGATGTAATTCATCGTCTATCACATCAAGACTGTTAGCCACGTCGTAAAGCCTTGGCTGCAGTGGTCTTAGTGCATCGACTAGCATTTGCGGTTCTGGTCGCCCAGGATACTCAAATATCAGGTCTCTGATCTGGTGTTCGCGAAGGAATTGTCGTTGGAGCGCAATTTCTCCGCCAACAATTTCCTTTAGTTTCTCTGAACCGCTCACCTCACTCCAGAGCGTGAGAAATGCCTTGCCTGGTATGGTTAAGTCCTTATGCTCACGCAACACTTCAACAAGCGGCAAGGCTTGCTCACCCTGGGTCACCGCCTGCTCACCTGATAACCCAGTACCATCAAGCACCATGGCAACCAGCTCCGGCGGATTATCAACCATCACACCAACCGCATCTCCTGGCTCAAGACGAAAATTATCATCATCCAATGCCAGCTCCAGATGATGAATCGGCGCAACGCGATCAGGATGACTCAGGTTTTGATTAGTAAGCACTTCCGCCACAAGCGGATGACGTTTGTTGTATTCAACGTCTGATTTTGCAGGGGCTTGAGCATTAAGGTTTGTGACAGATTCTGCCGCCGGCACATCAGATGGCGCTATAAGCTTGAGCAGCTTTCCCATCCAGTCTGCTGCTGGTTGCTCGAAATCAACATCACAGTCCTGGCGAGCTAACAGGCGTTCTGCACCAAGGGCTTCGAGGCGCTGATCAAAAGCAATACCTGTTGCACAAAATTGCTCATAGCTGCTGTCACCCAGGGCAAGCACACCAAACTTCAAACCACCCAATGAAGGCGCGTCATCGGCCATAATAGATTCATAGAAATCAGCGATGGGTTCTGGTGGATCGCCATCGCCATGGGTTGCAGTAATTAGCACCAGTGTTTCTGTTTTGCTAAGTTTCCTGAGCCGCACGCTGGATAGATCCGCAACTTCTGCCTGGATGCCAACATCTGCACAGGATTGCGCAAATTGCTGTGCAAGGTGACGACAATTATCCGTCTCGGTGCCAAAAGCGATCAAAAGTGTTTGAGCACTGGTGGCTGAAACAGGCACAACCGACCGCGTATCGGACAGTCCACCGGCCAGATAACCACTTAACCAGAGCGCTTGTTTTTGATCCAATCGATGCAAGATGGGATGCAGTTGTTGCCATTGTTCATCATCGAACAAATGTACGGGCGTTGGCGATTGCGTCATAAGATTCGTCAAACCAGAAGATGTGACGAGTATGCCAATGACGCTAAATGCGGGATAATGAAATTAAACTAGATTTTAAATCAAAAATTTCGATATAAACGCTTATGGACATTGACCTGGCACGTACATTCCTTGAGATCGTCCGCACCGGCAGCTTCATTGCCGCCGGCGAACGGCTCCACGTAACCCAGACTACCGTCACGGCCAGGGTTCGAAATCTTGAAGGTCAGCTAGGTTGCCGTCTTTTCGTCAGAAATCGTGCCGGCGCAAAGGTTACCTCTGACGGTGAACGGTTTGTTGCCCATGCTCAACAGTTAGTTGGTGTCTGGGAAGCAGCAAGACGTGAGCTACCCTTACCTAAAGGCGCTGGCACAATTCTCACCATCGGTTGCGAAATTAGTCTATGGAATCCTTTTCTGGTGAAATGGTTAACCGCGTTACGGGCATATCAACCTGAGATGGCAGTCAGAGTTGAAGTTGGTGAGCGGCGTTCAACCAACGACAAGATCGAACAAGGGGTAATGGATGCAGCACTTGTGCATCAGCCAGAATATTGGCCAGGGGTCCAGGTTGAACAGCTACTTGAAGAAAAGCTGATCCAGGTTCGCTCCGTTAAAGGTGCTGAGCCCTACTTATACGTTGATTGGGGTGAACATTTTTGCAGGCAACATGACGCCGCTCTGCCAGCACTCTCTCGAAGTACGACACACTTTGATCTCGGCCCTATTGCCCTTGAGTACCTGTTGGAACATGGTGGCAGTGGCTACTTCCGTACCCGTGTTGTCCAGCCTTACCTGGATGCCGGGCTAGTCGAGTGGGTCGAATCAGCACCTGAGTTTACCTATCCGATCTACCTGATCTATTCTCGCGATAGGAAGTCTGAGCGCCTGGAACAATCGTTGATTGCTTTAAAAGAAGTGATAACGGAGCTTTAAGTTTTCCTGGGTTAAGCTATTTTTGCTCCAGGGCTTTGAGATATTCCATTACATTACGAACCACGAGATCACAACGCGCGCCAGCAAACTCATAGACCGAAACATTCGCCTGAGCCATTGATTCCGTTAGCTTTGCTTGCATAAGCTGCTTCGCCCGATGAAACCGGGTCTTCACAGTTTCTTCTTTAATTTCTAATACTTCTGATGTCTCACGCGTGCTCATATGTTCTATCGCACGCAAGACAAATACGAGCCGGAACTTTTCAGGCAAAGCATCAAGATGACTCTCAAGCAATACCTTAAGCTGATCGTTAGAGACCAGGCTCTCCGGATTTTGCTCTACATTGTTTGATCTGTTTGATTCTGTGTCATGATCCATTTCTATAACTTCTTCATCGTATGACACCGCGTCTTTGATTTTCCGCAGCCTCATTAATGCTTGATTCGTTGTGATCCTCGACAGCCATGCGCCAAAGCCTTGTGGGCCTTTGAACTGATCCAGCCGAGTAAAACTCGTAATGTAGCTCTCTTGAATCGCATCTCTTGCCTCTTCATCGTTACGCAGAATACTGCGAGCAATTCGAAACAGCCGCTGATTGTAGCGCCGCATAATAAGTTCGTATTTGTTCAGGTCTCCATCTCTTACCTTCGCGATGATAGCTTCATCCGTTAGGCTCGTAGCGGTTGAAGATGTCACAAGCTTTGTCTTGCTCTGGGTCGGCATGATTAGTCACAACTCCCGTTACCAAGTAAGAAGGCGACGATATTTCGGCGATCTGTTGGGTCCTTTATACCCGCGAATCCCATAGAGGTTCCTGGTAACGCCTCGAGGGGAGATTCTAAGAACCAATCCAGCGTGTCTTTATTCCAGACAAAATCCGCCTCTTTCATCGCTTTAGAATACGCGTAGTCAGGCAATGAACCAACCTGTCGCCCATTCAGCCCACAATGCTTCGGCCCGGTACGGTTATAAGCAACTGCATGGCAAGCCACACATCGCGCGTAAAGGGTTTCCCCTTGCTCAGGATCACCAACCGCGGTTGGTAAGCCAGAATCCTGAGCAAGGGAAGTCGACGCGAGAACCGCCCCAAACAGGGCCAGAAGTAATTGCATCATGTTAAGAAAAAAACGCGCCAGGGACCGGGTCCAGCCCAAGCGCGTTGCGTAAAACTGCCCAGTGCATCGCTTCATCCGCAAGAATACTTGCGGCAGCAAGCGACAAGTCTCGATTATCAAAAACCGGGATTGCACCTGCATAAGCACTGACAGCGCCTCGCTCAAGACTCGCAGCAAATTCGAGAACATCCTTTTGCCGCTTAAGCTTTTCTACTGGGAATTGATATTTCTTAAGTGGCTCCACTGCCTCTCCACCCAGAGATCTAACCGCTTTTGTTAATGCATCAATATGCTCTTTGTGATGCCCTTGAAAGGTTACTGCGACACCGAGAACCCCCTTTTCTAGCAAACCGCTTTCCGCACCTAGCTGGTAAGCGGCTACTGCTTCATGCTCTGCACCAATGGCGGTATTTAAAATTCGAATATCACTCTGAACTGTGGCTGATCCACTTGAATGAGAGGAAGCAAGCGCGGGCATGCCACTCATTAAGGCAATGGCAGACGCAGAAAGCGTTAATTTACCGGTACCACTGAGGAACCCCCTGCGACTGAAAGCTGACGGCTGATCTGTTGATTCTGTTACTGGAAGTTGTGACATGTTTTTTTACCCTGTTAGTTGCGTTCCCCCTAAAGATGCAACGACCCAGAGAAAGGTTCCGAAATTGGTAAAAAAGATTTGCGCTCACAAAATAAAGCTGGTTCGCGCGATCATGCGAGGTAATTGTTGGCGAGCTGTAAGGCGCTCCAGTGCTGCTACAAAGGCTAACCGGGCAATTGAAGATTATTTTTCTACGAGCAATTTCAGCGCTATCCGCGTCATCAATTTGATGTAATGCTTCTGTGACATCGCTGATTGAATTGTCAATCTCGCCCAGTTTTCCACGGAAAGCAGGCCCATCAAAATGTCCACAGCTTCTTTCTGGGTAAAGTCAGCTGACAAGGTACCATCAGCTTTCAGCGCTTTTACTGCCGCCTGACACCCATCTTTGACTGCAGCCATGCGGCCATCCCAGGCTTTTGATGCACCTTCATCAGAATCATAAACAGCCATCAACGCGCGAGAAATACCATAGATAAGTGGGATGTAATTACCCCAGGCTTCAATGTAACGGGACAATCGTTCAACGCCAGTAGTTGCGGTTCGGCTTGGCAATAGTCTGCTATCTATATCATTGAGCTCATCTACATACAGAGTCGTTGCGATTAAGAGTTCTGCACGCGTTGGAAAGTACAGATACAAGGCTTGCCTCGTTATTCCAGCATCCTTCGCTATATCTGACATACGCACATCGGCTAGCCGCCCACCTTCAAGCAATGAAAGAGCCGAATCCAGAATTCTACGTCGTGTTTGCTCTGATTTTTTTGACATGATTCAAATTATTTATTTGACACGATGTCAATTATCCTTATTATGCGCCACAAGTAAACTTTACACTGTGTCAAATTATTAAAATAGGAGCTAATATCATGAAAATTATTATCTTTGGCGCAACTGGATCTCTTGGTCAGCAACTCGTGACAAATGCCCTGAACGAGGGTCACGAGGTCACCGCCTTTTCTCGTCACCCAGAGAAACTGCAACAATCGAACGAAAAACTTAACAAGTTAGCAGGCGACGTATTTAGCCTGACAGCAGTAAAAGCAGCGGTGGCCGGTCATGATGCGGTGATCATTGCACTTGGCGCTGGAATATTTGGCAAGGTTCGTGAAGTGGGTACCGACAATGTTATTAAGGCGATGAAAGAACATGGGCTAGATAGACTGATCGTGCTATCTACCATGGGTGCCGGAGACAGCCGTCGCTATCTCAACTTTTTCTGGAAATACTTGATGTTCGGCCTACTATTGCGTCAAGCAATGGCAGACCACGAACGACAAGAGGCAATTGTTCGCAGCTCCGGGCTTAATTGGACAATCGTCCGCCCCGCTGCTTTTACTGATGATCCTGCAACTGGCAAATATAAGCATGGCAACCAACTGATAAACATACCGCTCACTTTGAAACTGCCAAAGGCGGATGTTGCCGAATTTATGTTGTCACAACTTACAGACACGAATTACATTCATCAGGCGCCGATGATTAGTTTATAAACTTATTCGATAGTGTTGGTGCAATATCGAATCCATCGCATAAATTATGCTAATACGGCACGCATGCTAATTCGAGTTATTCAAGGCTATTACGTTTTTTGAAGTGGTTAGCGCTTTATTTCAAGCAAACTTTATAACATGTCACATGAGGACGTTTCTCAACGCCCTCTTTTTACCTTCTTTTCTCTCGCAAACAAACAACTTCTATATGAGCGCAATAGTCCCGTTTGAACTGCTGATAAGAGACCTTGTTGCTCCGCCCAGCTGACTTGTACTGTGACAATCTGAGGTGACGTTACTTCGTGGAAAAAGCGTGCGTTGTCACCGTATTTCAGCAGATCACGCAACCGACAATAACCGAGGGAGAGATATTAATGGCGACTTACGATTTGTTGCTAAAGAAAGGCACTGTAGTCGACGGTACAGGTGCGCCGCGTTTTCAAGCAGATGTGGGCATTAAGGACGGCAAGATCGTTAAGATTGGCGACATTACTGACGATGCATTAGAACTGGTAGACGCTGAAGGTATGATCGTCGGCCCAGGCTTTGTGGACCATCATACTCACTATGACGCACAGATTTTTCGAGATCCAACTTGCGCAGATGGTGGGCAAAATGGCGTAACCACAGTCGTGATGACGAATTGTGGGTTTGGTTTTGCACCCTGCCGAACAGAACATCAGGAACGCTACATGATCATGATGGAAAATGTGGAACAAATTCCGATTTCCCACCAGAAGGCAAGCCTGCCCTGGGACTGGCAATCATTCCCTGAGTTTCTAACTTCCTTGCGGTCTACAGATAAGGCCGTTAACGCAATGGCTTATGTACCGTTAAACGCATTATTGATCTTCGTTATGGGCATAGACGCGGCTAAGAGCCGACCTGCAACTGAAAGTGAGATGACTGAAATCA